>JASGDX010000290.1:0-10772 GCA_047606985.1 Leucobacter sp.
CGAGACGCCGCGCATCCGTCCGCTGGAACGGTGAGCGCCGCAGCAACGGCGGAGTCGGCGGCGGGGTCGGCGCCAGAGTCTCGGCGCACGACCTCGGCGCACGACCTCGGAGCCAGACCTCACGGCCGCAGCCGCAGCATCATCGCCGCCCGCTCAGTGCGGCAGCGCGGCCCCGATCGCGGCGTATGAGCGCTCGAGCGCCGGGCGCGGATCGAGCGCGTAGCCCCCGTCGCCGAACAGCTCGACCGTCATCCACCCGTCGTAGCCGCGCCGATCGAGCGCCGCGAGGATCTCGGCGAGCGGCAGCTCGCCGTCGCCCCACGCGAGATGCCCGGCGGGCGCCCCGTCGATGAGGTGCACGTGCCGCACGCGATCCCCCAGCGTCTCGAAGTAGCCGTCGACCGTGTCACCGGCCACCGCCATCGCCACGGTGTCGAGCGCGACACCGAGATTGGGAGCGGCCACGTCGGCGAGCATCCGGGCGGCGTCGGCGGCGCTGTTCACGAGGTTCGACTCGACGCGCTGCAGCGGCTCGAGCAGGCACTCCAGGCCGAGCCGCCCGGCCCAGTCGCAGATCTCGCCGATCGCGTCGGCCGAGCGGCGCCAGGCGGCGCCACCAACGTCGGCAGGGGCACCGGGGCCGACGCCGGCCCCGCCACCACCACCGGCACCGTCGGCGCCCTCCGCCCCGCCCTCGAAGCCGCGGCCCGGCGTGAGGAAGAGCGTCGGCGCCCCGAGCTCGACCGCCAGCTCGGCCGCGCGCCTGAACATCGCGACGCTCGAGGCGCGCAGCCTGGTGTCGGGCGAGGCGATGTTCACCGGGTAGATCACCTGCTCGGGCGTGAAGCAGACGGTCTCGAGCCCGCGCGCCGCCGCGGCTCGCCGCACCGCGCGCGCCTCGGCATCGCTCAGCCAGGGCACGTGGAGCTGCGGCGCGATCCCCCACAGCTCCACGGCCGTGCGGCCCAGCGCCGCCATATCGTCGAAGCACTCGTCGAGCGGGCGGTGCTGGTACGAGAAGTTGGATCCGCTGAGCTGCGCGAGCGAGAGGGGCATCCGGATTCCTTTCGAGGCATGGGGCGGGAACGGAGAGGAGGCGGGATCCGCGCACTTCGGCGGGATCCGCGCACCTCGACAGGCTCAGCGCGCGAACCCCGCCGTCGGCCCGCCGATCCCGCGGCCAGCTACTTGCCGACGCCGTCGGCGAGGCCCCTGACGAAGTACCGCTGGCAGGCGAGGAACAGCACGATCACCGGCACCGCGGCGATCACCATGCCGGCGAACACCACCGGGTAGTCGGTGCCGTGCTTGCTCATCAGGCTCGTGAGGCCGACGGGCAGCGGCTGCACGCCCGTGCCGCTCGTGAACACCATCGCGAAGAGGTACTCGTTCCACGCGAACAGCACGTGCAGCAGCACGGTCGACACCAGGATCGGCTTGCACATGGGCAGGATGATCCGCCAGAACGTGGTCCACCGGCTCGCGCCGTCGATCTGCGCGGCCTCGTCGACCTCGCTCGGGAGGTCGATCATGTACGAGCGGATGAGGAAGGTGGTGAACGGGACCCTGAACGCGGTGTAGAGGATCATCAGCGCCCAGAAGGTGTTGTAGAGCCCGAGCGCCTGGAACATCCTGACGAGGGGCACGAGCGCCACGGTGGGGGCGAGCATGAGGCCGCCGAGGATGATCCCGGTCCACAGTCCGCTGAGCGGGATCTTCACGCGGGTGAGACCGTAGGCCGCCCACGCGCTGATGAACACGGTGGTGATCGTCGAGGTGACGGTGACGAGCACGCTCGTCATGAGGTAGTTGCTGACCCCGCGATTCCACGCCTTGACGTAGTTCTCCCAGCTCCACTGCTGCGGCATCGCGAACGGATTGCCGAAGAGCTCGCCGTTCGTCTTGAAGCCGTTGAAGATCATCCACAGCAGCGGGTACACCACGATCACGACGAGGCCCAGCAGGAACGACCAGACGAAGATGCGCCCGATGATCCCCAGGAACGACAGCTTGCCGATGCGTGAGCGCCCGGGGCGCACCGCGAGCAGAACGGCGGTCTCGGTGCTCATACCTCCACCCTCCGCTTCCTCGTGTACCAGAGCTGCGCCAGGCCGATCACGAGCGACAGCACGAATATGACCACCGCGATGGCCGCCGCGTAGCCGAAGTCGTTGCGCACGAACCCGTTGCGGTACAGCCAGGTGCCGAGCACCTGCGTGGAGTTGTTGGGACCGCCGGTCGTCATGACCATGACCTCGTTGAAGACCTGGAACGCGCCCGAGATGGTGACGATCATCATGAGGCCCGTCATCTCGCGCACGAGCGGCACGGTGATGGTGAAGAATCGCCGCACGCCGCCGATGCCGTCGATCTGCGCGGCCTCGTACAGCTCCGACGGGATGCGCTGGATCGCGACCGTGAACAGCAGCGCCGAGTAGCCGAAGCCCTGCCACTGGCTCATCGCGATGATGCTCATCATGGCCGTGCTCTCCTGGCCCAGCCACGGCTGCGCGAGGGCATCCAGCCCGATGGAGCCGAGGAAGCTGTTCAGCATGCCGATGTTCGGCTCGTAGATGAAGTAGAACAGCAGGCCCGAGACCGTGATCGAGATCGCCGACGGGATGAAGTAGACGGTGCGCAGCCAGTTGCGCGCGCGCCGGTTGCGCACGCTCTCGACGAGCCCGGCGATGGCGAGCGCGCCGCCCACCTGGAACACGATCGAGACGATCGCGTACAGCAGGTTGTTGCCCAGCGATCGCCAGAAGACCGGGTCGTCGACGAGGCGCTCGAAGTTCTTCATCCCGACGAACTCGTTGGTGCCGGAGTAGATGTCCCACTCGGAGACGGCGAACCCGAAGTTCTGCACCAGCGGGACGTAGACGAACGCGATCAGGATCAGGATCGCCGGGGCGAGCCAGAGGAGGCCGCCCGCTCTGGAGAGGCGTGAGTGCATAGTGCTTCCCTCGGTAGTGCGTCGACGCGCACCGCGGGGCCGGCCGGACGACCGGCCCCGCGGATGACGGGTCAGCTGGCCGACTCGTTCGCCTTCTGCACGCTCTCGAGGATCTGTTCGGGCGTGGAGTCGCCGCTGATGAGCGCCTCGCCTCCGGCGAGCCAGGCGTCGGCGACCTCGGGCACGGTCACGGTGTCGAGCCACACGACGAGCGAGGAGGCCTCGTTGACCTGCTGGATGCCCTCGTAGACGGCCTTGCTCGAGGTGTCCTCGGTCACTGCGCCGATCACGGTGCTGGGCTGGCCGTAAGGCGGCGACGACAGGGTCTTCGCGTTCTCGGGATCGGTGACGAACTTCATGAAGTCGATCGCGAGCGCGGCGCGCGGCGACTTGGCATTGATGAGGTAGCCCTCCGGCGAGCCCTCGACCGCGCCGGGATCGCCCTCGGCGCCCTCGGGCACCGGCAGCTTGAAGATGCCGAAGTTGTCGGGGGTCACGACGTCGCCGGAGGTGAGCTGGTCGAACTCGAGGATCTCCTGGTAGTACATGGCGGCGCGACCGCCGGCCAGCGCCTCCTGGGCCGTGGTGTAGAGCACGCCGTTGGTGCCCTTGCCCGAGTCGGTGCACTCGTTCACGAGCTGGCTGAACTCCTCGAGCGACTTGACGTAGCCCGGGTCGTCCCACTTCGCGGTCTCGGGGTCGAAATCGGCATTGAGCACGTCGGCCGGCACGTTGTAGGCGAAGAGCTGCTGCAGGTAGTGCAGGCCCGGCCAGCCGTCCTTGTTGCCGAAGGCGATGGGCTCGTAGCCGGCGTCGCGCAGCGGGCCGCAGCTGTCGATGAGCTCCTCGAAGGTGGTGGGCACCTCGACACCGGCCTTCTCGAAGGCGTCGGTGTTGTAGCCCATGAACTTGCCGTTGTTGTAGAGCGGGATGCCGTAGTACTTGTCGCCGTACTTGAAGGCGTCGAGCGAGGCCTCGCCGAAGGTGTCGCCCCACTCGGTGCCCGGGGCGATCACCTCGGTGAGATCGGCCGCGAGGCCGCCGTCGACGAAGTTCTGGGTCCAGGTGCCGGTCCAGGTGAAGTAGATGTCGGGGAGGGCGCCGGACGCCGTGAGCGTCTTGGTCTTGTCCTTCACCGATTGGTCGGTCTCCTGGATGAGCTCGAACTCCACGTCGGGGTGCTGCTCCTGGTAGGCGGCGGCGAGGTCCTCGAAGTAGGGGCCGAGGGGCTCGCCAGCGAACTTCGTGAGGATGCTCAGCTTGCCCGAGAACTCCGGTTCGGCCGTGACGTCGGCGGTCGCGCCGCCGTTGCCGCCCCCTCCGGCGCACCCGCTCAGCACGAGTGCGGCCCCGGCGGCCATCGCCGCCAGAGTGATCTTCTTCCGTTGCATGTGTATGCCCCTCCTCGTTGAGAGCGCCGCTTCCGCTGCGACCGCCCGCTGGGTCGTGAATCTGGCCTTCCATCGGCGAGCATCGGGATCATTACCTGATACCGGTACCACCAATCTTGCATTGAATTGTCGCCCACAGAGCCGCTCTTTGCAAGGACTCGGCGAAAAGATCGCTGAAGTTGTTACCGATTCACCGCTAAATAGGCGATATTCCAGGATCTTTGGTGTCCGTGTTGACGCCCACGACACGACTGTGTCACCATGTTCGAACCTGATACCGGTACCAGATCGGGCAGGATCTCGGCACGAAAGGATCAACGATGCTCGGTTTCAACGAGTCTGAAGTTCGCGAACAACTCGCCAGCGCGGTCGCGCTGCGGCCCGGGATCGAAGAGCTGGTCGACCGGCTGCTCGACCAGGGGATCGACAATGTGCTGCTCGTCGGCTCGGGCGGCACCTACGCCCAGATGTGGCCGTACGAATACCTCGCGCGCCGATACTCCAGGCTCCCAGTGCGCGCCGCGATCTCGCGCGAGCTGATCGAGTCGGGCGACGCCTGGCTCGGCGAGAGCACCCTCGCGGTGTTCATGTCAGTCTCGGGCACCACCGAGGACGTGCTGGCCGCTATCGACTACGTGAAGTCGAAGGGCGCGATCACCGTCTCGTTCACGGGCGTGCCAGAGTCGCCCATCGCGCAGAACGTCGATCACACCCTGAGCTCGGCCCCCAAGGCCTGGCCCTTCGATCCCCAGCTGCTGCTGATGGTCGGCCGCATCATGAACCGGCGCGGCGAGTTCGACGGCTACGACTCGCTCGCCGACGAGCTCGCGGGTCTCCCGGACGCGATCATCGACGCCGCCAAGGCCGCCGAGGATCAGGCGATCGCCTTCGCCGAGCAGCACAAGGACACCGACTACCACTTCCTCATCGGCGGCGGACCCCTCTGGGCCTTCACCTACCTGTACTCCATGTGCATCCTCGAGGAGATGCAGTGGCTGCGCACCACGCGCGTCAACTCGGCCGAGTTCTTCCACGGCTCGCTCGAGCTGCTCGAGGAGGACACCTCGGTCATCGTCTTCCAGGGCGAGGACGAGACCCGGCCCCTCACCGACCGCGCCGAGGCCTTCGCGAAGCGCATCTCGAAGAACGTCTCCGTCTTCGACACCCGCGACTACGAGCTCAAGGGCTTCAGCCCCGAGAACCGCGCCCTCATCGCGCCGATCGTGCTCGACGCCGTCATGGGCCGCGTGAGCAAGCACCTCGAGCGCGTGCGCGACCACTCGCTCGACCTGCGCCGCTACTACCGTGTGATGGACTACTGATCCCGGAGATCCCGTGGCGGTGCGGGATCGGCGGTGCGGGATCGGCGATCCAGCACCGCCGGACGCCATCGCCCGCAGCCACCGCCATCCGCGCCCGCCGGCGCGCCGGCCCCCCAATGGAGAGGAGCCCCTCGTGAAGATCCTCGGCCTCGGCGACAACATCGTCGACCGCTTCATCGACCGCGGCGTCGACTTCCCCGGCGGCAACGCCGTCAACGTCGCCGTCTACGCTCGCCGTCTCGGCGCGGAGGCCGGGTACCTGGGCGTGTTCGGCGACGACGACGCCGGCGACTTCCTGCGCGAGGCCGTCGCCGCAGAGGGCGTCGACGTCTCCCACTCGGTGATCCGCCGGGGGGAGTCCGGCGTATCGACCCTGCACGTGGTCGACGGCGACCGCACCTTCCTCGGCTGGAACGGCGGCGGGGTCACGGTGCGCGAGCCCATCGACCTCGAGGAGGGCCGGCTCGACTACGCGGCGGGCTTCGACCTCGTGCACACGAGCGTGTACTCGGGCATCCTCCCCGAGCTGCCTCGCCTCGCCGCGCTCGACACCCTCATCGGCTTCGACTTCTCCTCCGAGCCCGAGTTCCGCGCCGAGGAGTACCTCGCCCGGGTCGCGCCCCACATCGATCTCGCCCTGACCTCCTGCTCGGAGCAGACCGAGGCCGAGACCCGCGCACTGCTCGAAACCCTCATCGCGCACGGCGCGGGCCTGGCACTCGCCACCCGAGGCGCCGACGGAGCCATCGTCACCGACGGCGAGCAGTGGGCCTCCGCCCCGGCGCACCTCATCGAGGATCCCTCGACCATTGTCGACACCATGGGCTGCGGCGACGCCTTCGTCGCCGGGTTCGTCGTGCAGCTGCTCGGCGAGGGCTGGAGCCGTCTGAACGCACCGGACGCCGAGCGTCTCCGGCGAGGCCTCCACGCCGGCGCCGAGGCCTCGCGCGAGCAGTGCTTCGTCGAGGCCGCCTTCGGCCGGGGCCGGCCGACGCCGTCGGCATCGGGAACCGGCTCCTCGGCCTGAGACGCGGGCGCCGTCGGCGCCGCGGCCGGCCGATCTCCCGCGGCTCTCCCGGCTGCGGGCCCTCCGGCTGCGGGCCTCGCGCCTCCTCGGGGTCTGCGCTCATCGGGATCTGCGCTCATCGGGATCTGCGCCTCCCGGGTCCGCGCCTCCTCGGGATCTCCGCCTCCCTGATCGGGATGCCGGACCTCGCGCAGAGCAGGAGATCTGCACAGCCGAGGAGGTCTCCACGCCGGATCTCCCGCAGCAGTGCGAATCTCCTGCGCTGCGCAAAAACCCTGAGCGCCGCGCACCGCCGTCTAGACTGGAGACTCCACCGAGGAGGGAAGCTTTGGGCAGAGCTCGATCGTCCTCCCCGACCATCTCCGAAGTCGCGGCCGCCGCCGGTGTCGGCCGCGCGACTGCGGCGAGAACGCTCGGGGGGTACGGCTACGTCAGCGCGGAGATGCGCGAGCGCGTGCTCGCCGCGGCCGAACGGCTCGGCTACCGCGCCAATCAGCTCGCGCGCAGCGTCTCGACCGGCGTGAGCCACACCATCGGAGTGGTCGTCGCCGACATCTCGAACCCCTTCTTCGGCGGCGTGGTGCGCGGCGTCTCCGAGATCGCGAGCGCGAGGGGCTTCGACGCCCTCGTCATCAGCACCTACGAGCGCCTCGAGGACGAGGTGGCCGCGGTGAACGTGCTCGTCGACAAGCGGGTCGACGGCATCATCCTCTCCTCCGCGGCCTGCGATCCCGCGGCCACGGCGCACCTGCAGCTGGCCCGGGATCAGGGGATCCCGCTCGTGCTGCTCGACCGCCTCATCCCCGGCCTCGACCTCGACGCGGTGGTCATCGACAACCGCACGGCCGCGCGCACCGCCACGACCGAGCTCATCAAGGCCGGGCACACCCGCATCGGCTTCGTGTGGGGACCCCCCATCGTCGAGCGCCCGCGCTTCAGGCGCGAGCTGGTGGACGCGGCAGCCCGCAACCTCTGGAGCGACGGCGAGCGTCTCATGGGCTACCTCGACGCGCTCGACGACTCGGGCCTGCCCGTCGATCCCGAGCTGGTCACGGTGGGCCCGAAGACGGAGGAGCACGCCTACGAAGAGGTCGCCCGCATGCTCGAGCTGCCCGCTCCGCCCACGGCCTTCTTCTGCACGGAGACCGACGCGGTCACCGGCACGCTGCACGTGCTGCGCGAGTCGAGGATCGCGATTCCGGACCAGGTATCGGTGATCGGCTTCGACGACAGCTCGTGGGCCGCGGTCATGGATCCGCCGCTCACGATGGTCGAGCAGCCCATGCTCGATCTCGGCAGGCGCGCGGCGGATCTGCTGCTCGCCCGCATCGACGGCGAGGGATCCGACAGCGAAGGATCCGAGACCGCGTACGATGCCGCCGGGGCTACCGGGGCTACCGGGGCTACCGGAGCCGCCGACCGGAGCGGAGCGGAGACGACGCAGCTGGAGCTGTCCGCCAGACTCATCGAGCGCGCCTCGGTCGCCCCGCCGCCCTGATCCCGCGCACGTCGAGATGGGGGCGGAGATCGTCAACACCGGCAGCGCCCACCTCGGCCCGGGCTCCATCGCCGTCTTCCCCTTCCGTCTCGGGCACCACCCAGGAAGCCGTCACCGCCATCGAATTCGCGAAGCGGCAGGGCGCCACGATCCTCAGCCTCACCGCGAAGCCCGACGCCCCCATCGCGCGGCTCGCCAACGTCAACCTCGCCAACGACTGCGCCGATCCCACCTCCAGAGAGAACTTCTATCTCCAGTCGCTGCTGCTCGCCCTCGCCGTCATGGACGTGCGGGGCGAGATCGACGACTACGACGAGGTCGTCGCGCAGTTGCAGACCCTGCCCGAGCTGCTCGTCGCCGCCAAGCAGCAGTTCGAGCCGCGCGCCGAGGCCCTCGCCGACGAGATCAGGGACGAGCAGCACCACATCATCACCTCCGCCGGCGGCTCCTGGTACGAGGCCGCCTACGCCGCCTGGCCGTACTCCCCGGTCGCCACGATGATCGCGCGCGCCAGCACGGCGTCGCGCATCATGAAGCCCATGACCGCGGGCGTCGCCTGCGGGTCGACATCGATGCGCTCGACGTCGAGCGCATGCACCACGAACCAATAGTGATGCGTTCCCGTGCCCTCGGGCGGGGCCGCGCCGGTGAAGGCCGGCTCGCGCTTCTCGTTGGGCATCGTGATGGCGCCCTCCGGCAGCAGTGCGCCGCCGAGCGCACCCGCGCCGGCCGCGAGCTCGGTGACATCGCCCGGGATGTTCGCGACGGCCCAGTGCCAGAATCCCGAGCCCGTGGGGGCGTCGGGATCGAAGCACGTCACAGCGAAGCTCCTCGTGCCCTCGGGGAAGCCCGACCAGCTCAGCTGCGGCGAGCGGTTGGATCCGCCGGCGTACTCGGCGTAGAGCTCGGCGGGCAGGGGCTCGCCATCCTCGATGTCGGTGCTGGTCAGGGCGAAGCCCGGCACCTCTCGCATTCCCGCGTACGGATTGATCAGGCCTCGGCTCGGCTGCGTCATCGCTTCTCCTCCGCTCTTCGGCGCCGACCCCCGCGGCCCGCGCGATGCCCCCAGCATAGGGCGCACCTCCCCCTCCGCTCCAGGGCTCTGCCGCTGCCCCGCCCCTGCGCCCTCCTCGCCCCTCTCTCGCTCCCTCCTCCCGCTCGCGCCCCCTCCCCGCTCGCGCCCCCTCCCTGCCCGCGCGCCCTCCCCGCCCGCGCCCCCTCCTCGCGGTTCGGGTCGAAGAGTCGCAGTGCTCGCCGGCGGCACTGCGCCGTTCCGACCCGAACAGCGGGGATCGGGCGCACCGGTCCCTCCCGGTATACTCGGGGACCAGACGACAGGCGCCCGCCCGCGACCGGGCGGGGCCCGACCGAGCGGAGCGACCATGGCAGTGACGACGGGATCCGAGCGCGCGCGCATGACGCTCGCCTATCTGCGCCGCAAGATCACCACGGGCGAGTGGCCGGTGGGCAGCCGCATCCCGATCGAGCCAGAGCTGGCCGAGCAGACCGGCGTCGGCCGCTCCACCGTGCGCGAGGCCGTGCGATCCCTCGCCAGCATCGGCATGCTCGAGACCCTGCCCGGCCGCGGCACCTTCGTGCGCTCGGCCGCTCCCACGAGCACGCTGCTCAACGAGTTCCTCGCCGACTTCACGCTCGAGGAGATCCTCAGCTATCGTCGTGCCCTTGAGATCGAGGCCGCCCAGCAGGCGGCCATGCACCGCACCGACGACGACATCGCCGCGCTCGAGCAGGCCGCCGCCGAAGAGGTCGGCTGCACCCGCTGCCCCGTGCTGGGGCTCTCCGACGGCGCCGACAACAACGCCTTCGACAGCAAGTTCCACCGCCTCGTCTTCGACTCCGCGAAGAACCGCCTGCTGGCCTCGCTGTATGCGGGCATCAACGACCAGCTGCGCACCCCCGAGCACCGCGGACGCCTCGCCAACGTGTCCACCGCCACAGACATGGAGCGGGATCACGCCCGCGTGCTCGACGCGATCCGCCGGCGCGACTTCATCGACGCCGTGCACACCATGGTCGAGCACGTCGACCACGACGTGGTCATCGTCAACGAACAGCACGAGGTCGTGCCGCCGCTCACGCGCACACCCGAGCAGCAGCAGCGCATCGACGCCCGCGAGGCGGCGGACGCGCAGGCGCACGCGACGGCGTAGCCCCGCGCCCCCGCGCCCCTGCCCGCCCGCCCTCCCTCCCGACCGCCGAAAGTATTCGTCAGTTTCAGGGGTAAACCAGAGGAAGTTACCCCTGAAACTGACGAATGGATCGAGGCCGGGCGGGTATGAGATGGGGGGAGGCGGGCATTGAAGTAGGGCTGGGCTGGTATGAGCCCGCGGGGTGGGCCTGAGGGGCGGAGCGGATCCAAGGGGCGGAGCGGATCCAAGAGACGGAGCGGATCCAAGAGGCGCGGCGCAGGTCCGGGGCCTGGGCCGAACCCAGGCCCCGTGGGGCTGGAGCTCAGCCGGACCCACTCACCCGAGCCGGCTCAGCAAATCTCGCGCCACGAATCCCCTCGCCCGAGCACGCCCGGTCGAGCCCGGCCGGCCAGCCGCTCAGCGAAGCCAGC
>JASGDX010000291.1:0-3799 GCA_047606985.1 Leucobacter sp.
AGTGCGCCTGGTGGCTGGTCACGAACACGACCCGCGATCCCTCGCCCATCAGCGGCAGCGCAGCGTCGAGCACCGAGAGCTGCGCGTCGCGGTTGAGCTGCAGCGCGTAGTCCTCCCCCATACCGCTCTCCATGCCGCCCGAGGCGTTGAGCACCAGGATGTCGAGCCCGCCGAACTCCTCCCGCACGGCCGACATCATCGCGCCGACCGACTCGGGATCGGTGAGATCGGCGCCCTGCACGATGGCGCGCACCCCCAGCTCGCCCAGCTGCGCCGCGAGCTTTTCGGCGCGCGGAGCCTTGTTGCGGAAGTTGATGACCACGTCGGCCCCGGCCTCGGCGAAGTAGCGCACGGTGTCGGCGCCGATGCCGCGGGACGATCCCGTCACGAGCGCGCGGCGGCCGGCGAGGCTGCCGGGTTCAAGAATCTGTGTCACAAGTGCTCCTCAGGTGGTGTCGGTTGCCTGTTCCCAGAGTAGTGGACGGGCCGGCGGGCACGGGGGTATCGGGAAGCGCGGTCGAACCGGTACGCTGCAAGGCAAGGCGACGACGCTTCGGACACCGACTGCGTCCGAGCCTCAGCTGACCGGCGAGGAGGTTCCATCATGGCCGACCGAACGCTTCGGGGAACGCGCATCGGCGCGACGAGTCTGCAGGGCGAGGAGGGCGTCGAGCTCTCCCCCAGACGAGCCGTCGAGTACCTCACCGATCGGGGCAACCGCTTCACCGTGCTGTTCGACGCCGACGCGGAGCCGCCCGCCGAGTGGGCCGACCAGAAGAGCGGCGAGATCGGCTTCCTCGACGACGAGGCCGGCCGCGCCGCGCGCGCCGAGTTCGAGGAGAAGGAGTCGTCCCAGCGCACTCCGTGGGACATGCTCATCGAGCGCCGCACACGGGAGGAGCTCGAGGAGCTGCTCGAGGAGCGCCTGCAGCTGCTCCGCGCGAGGCGGGGCGCGGCCTCAGGGAAGTGACGCGGCCGGGCGGCCGGCTCCGGCCGCCCCTTCCGAGGGCGCTGGTTCGGGATCCGGCCCGTCCATCGCCGCCCGCCACCGCCGCCCGACGCCCGAGGAGATCCGCAGCCAGGAGCGATCGCGCACGAACACCGCGTCGATCGCGATCATGGTGAGCGAGAACCAGGGCAGGCCCATCGCCACGCCGATGGCGAGATGGAAGACGAGGATCCCGGCGAGCGCTGCGAGGCGCGTCGGCCGGGTGAGGAGCAGCAGCGGGAAACCGATCTGCAGCAGGATCGACCCCCACGAGGCGATCGCCACCGCAGGACCCCAGAAGGTCAGCAGCTCCGAGAGCACCGGCCAGGTGCCGAAGCGCATCGTGCTCAGCGGGTCGTAGACCGCCCAGCCGCCCGACCACGGCGCCCCCTGCGCCTTGTAGAGGCCGCCAGCGACGTAGACGAACGACACCTGGGCGACGAGCGCGACGAGTGCGAGATTGTGCAGCACGGTGCCGAGCTGCCGCGGCCCCGACCCCTCGGCGAACCACTCCCCCTTCCGGGCACGGCGGCGGGCGTCGAGCGACCATCGGGCCGCGGGATCGGCGAAGAGCATGAGGATCAGCGCGATGCGCTGCATGTTGTCGCTCTGGTCGCCGACCATGTCGTTGGCCTCGATGAAGCTCACCCAGCCGACGAGGACCAGCGGGTGCACCACGCGGAAGCGCCACCCGAGGATGAAGAGCACGACCAGGCCGGTGAGCGCGAGGTAGCAGACGGTGTACCAGAAGTCGTCGGCCGCCACCCTGTGGAAGAGGCTGAACAGCCAGATGCTCGGGAAATCGCTGCCCGGATCCCGCATCTCGCCGTTCCAGGCGGATCCCGAGCCGAAGGTGTAGAGGCGGGTGCCGAAGTTCGACAGCAGCAGGCCGAGCATGGCGCCGCCGAAGAGCACGCGCGTGACCGCGAGGCCGTAGAGCGCCTTCTTGCCGTCGAACAGCCAGCGCTCGCAGCTGAGCATCGCCGAGCCGAGCCCGTCCATCGCCGCGGCCCAGACCGCGCCGGTCATCGAGGCGACGAAGGCTCCGAACCGCGCCGCCGGGGTGCGCGGACCGTGTTCCCGCCCGCTCATCGGCTGATCCTCTCGTACTGGGAGCGGAAGACGCCGGCGAAGTTCTCGGCGTTCTGGCCGGGCTCCACGACCCTGGCGCGCCACCCCGGCTCGGCCACCGTCGGCTCGGGGCGCTGCGCCTCGGGCGAGTTGCGCTCGGCGAACGGCACGATGTTCTGGCGGCTCACGCGGAACTGCACCGATACCACCTCGTCGCCCCAGATCGCGCCGGCCACCTGGGTGGCGTAGGCGGTCGAGAGGTGCTCGGCCGCGATGTACCGGTCGACGTCGGCCTCGCCGGCCTCGTCCCCGAGCGGAGCCGATCCCCCATCGCCCGAGGGGTCGGCGAGCAGCGCCCCGCGCAGCTCCTCCTCCCAGGCGTCCGAGCGGCGGGTCTCGGCGACGACGGCCTTCTGAGCGCTCCCGAGCCGGTCGTATGAGCCCTTGTACTGGGAGGCGACCTCCGAGGACTGGATCCCGGCGCGCGGCGGGAACAGGTTGTAGCGGATCATCGAGAGCTCGACGTCGGTGGCGCT
Organism: Leucobacter sp.; assembly: GCA_047606985.1. Taxonomy (GTDB): domain Bacteria; phylum Actinomycetota; class Actinomycetes; order Actinomycetales; family Microbacteriaceae; genus Leucobacter. Next base: position 2,596 of record JASGDX010000291.1, read on the forward strand.
GACCCAGCCCGTCTCGACCTCCTCCCCGTCGCGGTCGAGGACCGCCCGCACGTTGAAGTGGTAGTCGCCGTTGATCGGCTCGGGCGCGAACACGCTCCACGACTGGCCGAAGAGCGGGATCATGTACGAGGTCAGCGCCTCTCCGGGGACCACCTCACGCAACGGCGTCACCGGGCCGATCCAGAGGAACGAGGCGAACACGTGCCACGCCGTGAGCAGCGCGGCTCCGAAGGCCGCAGCCCGCACCCAGGGCTTCGGCCTGGCGCGTTCCCCCTCCGACCCGCTCGTGTCTTCAGCGCTCACGCGTTCCGCATCTCCTGGATCCACTTTCCGTCGCCTTCTCCTGCCAAGCGTACACACCGGCACGGGCTCCGGCTCATCCCGAGCGGCTCACCGGGAGCGGCGCGCGCGTCGGGTGCCGCGGGGGCCGGCACCCGGGAGCCCGAATGCGCCGGCCGCGAGGCCGATCGCGCCGAGCGCGGACCAGGCGGCGGCGATCCACCCGCCCGCCAGCAGCGCGGGCGTCTCACCCGATACGAGCGGCACCTCGGCTACCATCGCGCCCGAGGTGTGCGGGACCAGGCGGTCGAGGTCCGCCCCGTCCGGCGAGACGATCGCACTGATGCCGACCGTCGAGTCGTTCACGAGGGCGCGCCCGGTCTCCACCGCCCGGAGACGGGCGATGGCGAGCTGCTGGGCGCTCTCGTCGGTGCGCCCGAAGTCGGCGTTGTTCGTCTGCGCGAGGATCAGCTGGGCGCCGTCGCCGACCATCGCCTCGGCCTGGGCGTCGAAGATGATGTCGAAGCAGATGGCGATTCCGGCGCGCACGGGACCGGCCGGCGTGCCGAGGTCGAGCACAGGCGACCCGGTGCCCGGCGTGTACTCGAGCTGCACGAGGTCGACGAGATCGGGCGCGAGGGCGTGGAAGAAGTCCCGGTTCGGCATGTACTCGGCGAAGGGCACCGGGTAGCGCTTGTCGTAGCGGCCGGGCAGCGCGCCCTCCGCGCCCCACACGAGCGAGCTGTTGGTGTAGCCTCCGTCGAGTCCGTGCAGCACCGAGCCGACGACGATCGGGGCTCCCGCGCGCGCGGCGAGCCTCGCCAGACGGTATTCGCCGAGCGGGTTGCCCGGCAGGTCGAATTCGGCGCTGTTCTCGGGCCAGACGATGAGGTCGGCGGTCTCGCCGTCGCTCTCCAGGCGATCG
>JASGDX010000292.1:0-3729 GCA_047606985.1 Leucobacter sp.
GCCCGCGGTGGCATCGGCGCCCGCGGTGGCATCGGCGCCCGCGGTGGCATCGGCGCTCGCGGTGGCATCGGCGCTCGCGCTGGCATCGGCGCTCGCGCTGGCGGCGTCCACGCCGGATCCCGAGGAGCCCGCGCTCGACCCCGCGGCTTCCGCGGCGTCCGCGGCGTCCGCCGACGACCCGCCCCCCTGGCCCTCGGCCAGCGGGTACGCCATCAGTTCGAGGTCGTCACCTGGGGCGATGCCCGCAGAGGCCATCGCGCCGCGCAACTGCACGTCGATGAACTGACCGGCATCAGACCCGGTGCGCAGACCGATGCCGGCGGTGAGGCAGGTTCCCGCGGAGGCTCCGGATCCCGCCGCCGAGCCGGATCCCGCCGCAGTAGCGGGATCCGCAGTCGCGGGATCCGCGCTCGACACGGCCTCCCCTGCTCCCGCGACCCCGAGCGCATCGCACCCCTCGTCGATGCGCAGCACCTCGCCGCGCTCGAAGGTGACGCCCTCGGCCACATACATCGCCCGGTCGGCGACCTTCTCCACGGCGGAGGCGTCGGGCCAGAGCGCCACCAGCCCCCAGGCCGTCGCCCCGGCGACCGCGGCGAGCAGCACCAGAGAGACGGCGCGCATCAGCGGCGACGCGGCGACCGCGCCGCTCGGCACATGGGCATGTCCGTGGCCGTGCACCTGGCCGCGCACGTGATCGCGCGCGTCGCCGGGCCCGTTCCCGCACTCGCTCCCGGCGGCCGCGAGCGGTGACGATTCCCGCGAGTCCTGGGAGCCCGTCGAGGCATCGGTCCGTCGTCGCCACACTTCGATAATGCGTCTCATTATGGTGATGATCATAGCGCGCCGACCTCCGCTCGCCCTGCGCGAACACGCTTAGCACTCGAGGCGCGAGAGTGCTAATCTAATCCCAAGTTGAGTCGATGGCACTCAACTTCGATACGGTACCGATTCAGTTCAGACGAAAGGTGAAGTGATGGCCAACTACAGCCCGATCCGCGACATGGAACGCCTCGCCGACGCGCTGCTCGACAGCACCTCCCGGGGCCCGCGGCGGATGCCCATGGATCTCTACCGCGATGGAGACCACTACCTGCTCACCGCGGACCTCCCCGGCATGGACCCGGGCTCGGTCGATATCGACGTCGACGGCCAGCTGCTGACGATCCGCGCCGAGCGCACCCTGCCCGCAGGCGATCACGTCAAGTGGATCACCCGCGAGCGCACCCCCGGCAGTTTCCTGCGACAGCTCAGCCTCGGTCAGGGCATCGACACGGAGCGCATCTCCGCCAGCTACGACAACGGCGTGCTGAGCGTCACCATCCCGGTGAGCGAGCGGGCGAAGCCGCGCAAGGTCCGGGTGGCGAGCGGCGCAGTGATCGAGGCCGACGCGGTCACCGAGGCGAACGCCTCCACGGCGGTCGAGACCGCGAGCGCCTAGCGCAGGGTTCGGGATCGGCGGCGGTGCGGGATCGGGGCCGCAACACCGCCCTCCCTGACGCCGACTCCCCACCTTTTCATCCACTCCCCATCGAAAAAGCGTGTTTTCGGTGGGAATTGGATATTTATATGGGGAGTCGGGGTGAAATCGCGCAGGTCCGTGCCCGCGCCGCTGGTTCGGGATCGGGGCCGCAACACCGCCCTCCCTGACGCCGACTCCCCACCCTTTCACCCGCTCCCCACCGAAAAAGCGTGTTTTCGGTGGGAATTGGATATTTATATGGGGAGTCGCGCGGAGTCGGGCAGTCCGGGGGCGATTCGCCGGGCCCGAACCGACCCCGACAGGCCAGGCGCGGCCCCGATCCCTGCCCGGCGCCGACTCCTCACCTGGGACCACCAGTGCCACCAGGACGGCCAGGACCGCCAGGACCGCCGAGGCCGACCGGATGCACCAGCACGCGGCGGTGATCCCGCACCCACACGACCCCGAGTTCGCGCCGCTCGACCCGCGTCGCGAAACGGTAGCGGTACGACACCACGCGCACCCAGCGGGGCGCCGAACCGCCGAAGGGGTCGAACCGCAGCAGCCGCAGCGTCGGGGCGTCCGCCTCGAGCAGCCGCACCAGGAACGCCGTGAACCACTCGTCGAGCGAGCGGCCCAGCGGCAGGAACCACATCAGCCAGTCGAGCCGCAGATGATACGGCGCGAACTGCCGCGGCACGCGCCGCACGTCGCCCGGCTTGCCCTTGAACTCGTACTCGCGCCACTCGGCGGCTGCGGGATCATCGTCGGCCGTGCCCTCGACCACGTACTCGACGCGCTGCTTCGTCACCGTGCCGAAAGCCCCGTAGGCGTTGGCGAGCTGCCACCGGTTGAAGCTCGCGTTCATCAGCTGCCGCCTCGCGAACAGGTTGCGCACCGCCGGCCGGCTGAGCACCAGGTACAGCAGCCCCACGACGGTCGTGACGACGAACCAGTACAGCGGAAGCCCGTCGATGCCGCCGAGCGCCGACGCGGATCCCGCATCCGCTGCGGCGGATCCGCCGGTGTCGATCGCGCCGCTCCGGCCGGGCGCACCGCCGGCCGATCCCACCGCCACCGGCGCCGCGAATCGACCGGGCAGCACCTCCGTCGACACCGCCGAGCAGCCCAGCACGATCGTCGCCCAGTTCAGCCACGCGAAGTTGCCGGTGAGCACGAGCCACAGCTGCGTGGCGATCACGATGCCGGCCGCCGCAGCGCCCACGATCGCGGGCGCCGGCCCCGGGGCCCAGAGGCCGAGGATCGGCGCGAACAGGAAGAACGGCACCACCAGCTGCGCGAAGTGGTTGCCGAGCACCTCGCCGCGGTGGAACCACGCCGGCAGCAGGTGCGCCTGCCGGCTCAACGGCCCTGGCATCGGCTGGGTCTCGTGGTGGTACATGAGCGCGGTCAGGTCGCGCCACTCGCGCCCGCCGCGGATCTTGATCATGCCCGCCCCGAACTCGAGCCGGAACACCAGCCACCAGAACAGCACGATCACCACGGTCGGCGGCGGCTGATCCCGCGACCCGAGGAACGCGGCCAGGAACCCCGCCTCGAGCAGCAGCATCTCCCACCCGAAGCCGGTGAACGCCTGCCCGATGCTCGAGATCGACATGTAGCCGAGCCAGAGGGCGAGGAAGCACAGCGCCGGCACCCACGGCGGGGCGAGCTGGGGGATCCCGATCACCAGCAGCGCCGCGACCCCGATGCCGGCCCAGCACAGCGCCACGAGGCGCCGGTCGGTGTAGCGGACGCGCAGGAACAGGGTCGGGCGGATCAGCTTCGCGCGCGACTCCGACGCCCGAGCCCACTCGAGCAGTCGCGGTGCGGGGAGCAGCCCGCGCTCGCCGAGCAGCGCGGGGAACTGGTCGAGGTGCGACGCGAACGCGATGAGGTAGAGCGCCGCGATCCCGCGCTGCAGGATCTCGCGCGCGAGCCAGAATGTCGACAGCCACGAAACCGTCCATGCCCTCAGGTTACGCCGCACCGGCGCGCCTCCCCGCGCACGGAGGCAGCACGGCAAGCGCAGGATCCGCACGGCAAGCGCAGGATCAGGACGACAAGCGCGGGATCAGGACGACAAGCGCGGGATCCGCACGATCTCAGCGCCAGGATCGCACGGCAAGCGCAGGATTCGCACGGAGGCAGCGCGGCAAGCACGGGATCGGCGCGGCAAGCGCAGGATCCGGGCGGTCACAGCGCCAGGCCGACCGCGAGCGCTGCGACGCCCAGCGCGGGGATCGCCCCCTGCACCAGAGCGGCCC
>JASGDX010000293.1:0-4958 GCA_047606985.1 Leucobacter sp.
CGCGCTCGGCGGCACCGTCGCGGCCGCCGAGCGTCACGCGGCCCACCGCCACGGGGTGCAGGCGCGCGAGGGCGCGCAGCAGCGTCGACTTGCCGCTGCCGTTGGGTCCGACGAGCGCCGTGACGCGGCCGGGCCGCAGCGTCATCGAGACGCCGTGCACCACGGGTTCGCGGCCGTACCGGAGGTGGAGGCCGTCGCCGGCCAGCGCGAACTCCGGCGCCGCGTTCGCCTCGCGGGTCGCGGGGTCGCCGGGCGGGAGGTCGGCGTCGGGCGCGGGAGCGGAGGGCATCATGGGGTTCCGGGTTGCGTCTGGTCTGCGGGGGCGGGCGAACGGGCGCGGGCAAACGGCCCCCGGGAAGGAGGACGGGCGATGTCGCGTCTGCCTGAGGAGCGCGAGCACCGTCACCCCACCCGGGAACGAGGTTAGGGTGACCTTGCCTTGATCAGACTATAGAGCCCGACGGCTGGCTGCAATCAGGAACCCTGGACATCCGCTACGGTTTTCCGGACAGCTTATGCGTACGCGAGGCGCCTCCGGTGAAGCTGCCGGGCGTCGCCCCCATGACCCGCCGGAAGGCTTCGATGAACGTGCTGGGCTGCGCGTAGCCGAGCCGCTCCGACACCTCGGCGACCTCGTGGCCCTCCGCCAGGAGCTTGAGCGCGAGGTGCACGCGCAGCACGCGGCGCCACTGCGCGAACGAGAGCCCGGTCGTCCTCCGGAACGCCCGGGTGACCGTGCGCTCGCTCGTGCCGAGCTCCGCCGCCCACTCCTCCAGCCCGCGCCCGTCCGCCGGATCGTCGAGCAGCGCCTCGGCGATCCGGTCGATCCTGGGATCGCCGGGCAGCTGCAGCGCGAACTGCCGCTCCGCCGGCTCCAGCACGTCGAACACCACCGACTCTGCCCGGGCCCGCGCCTCCGCGTCGAGCCCCGGACCGGCGAGGTGCAGCAGCAGCGACTCCAGCAGCGGCGACATCACCAGCGTGGTGGGCCCCGCGAACGCGACCGGCGTGCGCTCGGGTGCGAAGAAGGCGTCGGCCAGCTCGGCCCCCGCGGTCAGCCGACCCGCGTGCATCACGCCCGCCGGCAGCCACAGGGCGCGGCCCTCGGGCACCGTGAAGATCCTGCCGCCGATGCGCACGGTCATCGTGCCGCCCCGCACCCACACCAGCTCGTGCATGGGGTGGGCGTGGGGCTCCCACTCCAGCGGCACCCCGACCACCTCGGACTCGGCGAGGATCACGAACGGCGCCGGCGGCTCGGACGGCGGCACCGGCGCCGGACGCATCACGGTGCTCGGCTCGCGGCGCCAGGCCCCGGGACCCGGATCGTCGCGGGGATCGGTCATGGCTCCGAGTGTACGGCGGCGCTCACCGCAGATGCTCGATGTCGCCCGCCGACACCGTGAGCACGCCTCCGGTCGGCAGGTCGACCACGAGTGCCCCGTCCTCCGCGAGCTCCCCCGCCCGGCCGTCGACGACCTCGCCGCCCGGCAGGTGCACCCGCACCTCCGTGCCGAGGGTGAGGGAGTGCCGCGCGACCCGCGCGCGCGCCGCCCCGGGGTTCGCCGCGGCGAGATCGACGAGGCGCAGCAGCTCGGCGGCGTAGGCCGCGAGCACCCGGTCGGCCAGATCCCGGCCCGCCTCATCGGCCAGCGACTCGGCTCGGCCGACATCGGCCCCGGCCGCCAGCAGCGAGGCGGCCCGCTCGGTGGGCAGCTCCTCCTCGGGGATGAGCAGATTGATGCCGGTGCCCACGATCACCGTCTCGGCGTCGAGCATCTCGCACAGGATCCCGCACAGCTTCAGACCCGGCCGCCCGGCCATCGCATCGTCCTCGTCGCGCACGTGCACGTCGTTGGGCCACTTCACCCCGACCCGGCGGCCGTCGGCGAAGAACGGCTGCAGCGCGGCGGCGATCGCCGAGCCCGCGAGCAGCGGCAGCCATCCGGCGCCGAGGCCGCTCGCGCCGAAGCCGCGCACCAGCAGCGAGGCCGCGATCGCGGTGTTCGGCGGTGTCACCCAGCCGCGATCGAGGCGGCCCCGGCCCGCGGTCTGGTTCGCGGTGACGAGCAGGGTTCCGTGCGGGAGAGGGCCAGCGGGCAGGGGGGCGCCCGCGGGGTTCGAGGGCGCGGGGTTCGAGGGCGCGGGGGTTCGGGATCCCGCAGCCCCGCCCGATCCCGCGCCGTCCGCGTCCCCCGTGCGGCCCACCCCGCCAGATCCCACGCCAATCACGCCCCCGGCGCAGCCCATCCCGCCGCCCGCTCCGGCGCCGCCCGAGCCTCCGGCGGCACCCGCCGCGCCCGCCCCGGCCGCGACCAGCTCGCGCAGCTCGGCGTTCGTGGAGGACGACTCGTCGCGCCAGATCACGGTCGGCAGCAGTTCGCGGGTGCGCAGCAGTTCCATGCCGCCCAGGCTACCCACCCCGCTCACCCCCTCCATCCCCTCCATCCCCTCCATCCCCTCCATCCCCTCCACACCCTCCACACCCTCCACCCACACTCCGGCGATCCCGCGATCCGGGTCGAATACGTACAGTGTCCGCGTCTCGCACTGTGAATATTCGACCCGGACCCTTGGAAGTGGTGGGGCGCGGGAGGAACTGGGTGGGGCGGGGGAGGCAGGGGAGGCAGGGGAGGCAGATGGGGGCCGGAAAGAGAAGGGGGTCGGAAAGGAGTAAGGGCGGGAGCAGGGGAGGGGGGTCGTAGGGAATCGACTACGAAAATCCGAACCGGTTGGAGGTGTCCATGAGCCATCCGCCCAGGCGCCGCGCTAGGCTGGCATGCGTGACTGGAGAGAACGCCGCCGCCGCCGCGGCAGAACCCGCGGCCGCGTCCCTCGCGACCACCGCGGGCCGCATCGCCGACCACCGCCGCAAGTACCAGGAGGCCGTGGGCGACCGCGACGCCGCGGCCGCCGCCAAGCAGCACCCGCGCGGCAAGATGACCGCCCGGGAGCGCATCGCCGCCCTCCTCGACCCGGGCTCGTTCGTCGAGTTCGACAAGTACGTGAAGCACCGCACCCACGGCTTCGGCATGGAGCGCAGCCGCCCCTTCGGCGACTCCGTGGTGACGGGCGCGGGCACCGTCCACGGCCGCCAGGTGGTCGTCTACTCGCAGGACTTCACCACCTTCGGCGGCTCGCTCGGCGAGGTCGCGGGCGAGAAGATCGTCAAGGCGATGGAGTTCGCGCTCAAGACCGGAGCCCCCTGCATCGGCATCCTCGACTCGGGCGGCGCCCGCATCCAGGAGGGCGTGGTCGCGCTCAGCAAGTACGCGAAGATCTTCCGCCTCAACACGGCCTGTTCCGGCGTCATCCCGCAGATCTCCATCGTCATGGGCCCCTCGGCCGGCGGCGCCGTCTACTCCCCCGCGCTCACCGACTTCGTGATCATGGTCGACAAGACGAGCCACATGTTCGTGACCGGCCCCGACGTCATCAAGACCGTCACCGGCGAGGAGGTCGGATTCGAGGAGCTGGGCGGCGCGCTCACCCACAACAAGACGAGCGGCGTGAGCCATTACCTCGCCAGCGACGAGTTCGACGCACTCGACTACGCGCGCGCACTGATCAGCTACCTGCCCGACAACAACCTCGCCGAGGCCCCGGTGTACGACAGCGACACCGCGCTCGAGATCACCGACTCCGACCGCCGGCTCAACACGATCATCCCGGACAGCCCCAGCCAGCCGTACGACATGAAGTCGATCGTCGAGGCGATCCTCGACAGCGGCGAGTTCCTCGAGGTGCAGCCCCTCTTCGCCCCCAACATCCTTATCGGCTTCGGCCGCGTCGAGGGCCGCACCGTGGGCATCGTGGCGAACCAGCCCAATCAGATGGCGGGCACTCTCAACATCGAGGCGAGCGAGAAGGCGGCGCGCTTCGTGCGGTTCTGCGACGCGTTCTCGATCCCGATCCTCACGCTCGTCGACGTCCCCGGCTACCTGCCAGGCACCGACCAGGAGTTCCAGGGCGTCATCCGCCGCGGCGCGAAGCTGCTCTACGCCTACGCCGAGGCGACCGTGCCGCTCGTCACCATCATCACGCGCAAGGCCTACGGCGGTGCGTACATCGTGATGGGGTCGAAGGAGATGGGAGCCGACTTCAACATCGCCTGGCCCACCGCCGAGATCGCCGTGATGGGCGGCGCAGGCGCCGTCAACATCCTCTACCGCAAGGAGCTGGCCGCGGCTGCAGCCGCCGGCGATGACGTCGAGGCTCTGCGCGCCGAGCTCACCGCGAAGTACACGGCCGACGTGTCCTCGCCGTTCCTGGCGGCCGAGCGCGGCGAGCTCGACAACGTGCTCGAGCCCGCAGGCACCCGCCTCGCCGTGATCAAGGCCCTGCGCGGCCTGCGCGGCAAGCGCGACGAGCTGCCCGCCAAGAAGCACGGGAACATCCCGCTGTAGGATGCGGCGGCCGATCGTCTCGACAAGCTCGACGAACGGCCGCCGCGGATCGAGCCGCGACCGAGCTTGTCGAAGTATCGAGATCAAAGGAGGCGCTGTGAGCGAGGCGACGCTGCCCCCCGACGCCTCCGCGCGCGACGCCGCGCGGCGAGAGGGGCTGGGAGAGCATGACGATGCGATCCGCGGCGAAGACATCCGCTTCGTCACGCGCGGAGTGAGCGCCGAGGAGCGCGCCGCCGTGATCGCCGTGCTGACGCAGGCCCGCGAGGAGGAGGCGCGGCAGGCCAAGCGCGTGGCGCGGCGCGATCGCGAACCGTGGGCACGCTCGCAGCGCGTGCCCGAGGGCATCTCCGAGCTGCTCATCGAGGGCTGAGCGCGGCCACTCTCGCAGCACCCTCCCGCAGCACCGCGCCCTCCCGCCCCGTGCCCCTCGGTATCCGGGTCGCGAATGCGCAGTGCGATCCGCGCGCACTGCGCATTCGCGACCCGGATACCGAGGGGCACGGGGCGGGAGGGCGCGGTGCTGCGGGAGGGACAGGGCACCGGGAGACG
>JASGDX010000294.1:0-6306 GCA_047606985.1 Leucobacter sp.
GGAAGAGGGATCGAGCCGCCCGAAATAGTTTCTTGACATTTGAGTAAATTAATTTACTCTGGAGTGAAAGAACTCGACCGGGACCCGACCCCGATCCCGATCCCCTGGAGAAGACAATGACCGTCGACACCCTGTACACCGGTGGCAGGATCCGCACCTTCGATCCCGAGCAGCCCTGGGCCGAGGCCCTCGGCGTCACCGGCGACCGCATCAGCTACGTCGGCAGCGCCGCCGACGCGCCCGCGGCCCGCAGCACCGTGCAGCTCGAGGGGCGCCTCGTCACTCCGGGCGTCGCCGACACCCACAATCACCTGCTGCTCGGCTTCGACGACCTCGCCGTGAGCCTCGACCAGGTCACCAGCCTCGACGTGGTGCGATCCCGCATCGCCGAGTTCGCCGAGAACCACCCCGAGCTCGACTGGATCTGCGCCGAGAACGCGCTCTACTCCGTGGTGGAGGGCCGCCGCCCCAACGCCGACGATCTCGTGGGCGTCACCGACAAGCCTGTCTTCATCACCACCTACGACCAGCACTCGGTCTGGCTCAATCGGCCGGCGCTCGCCAAGCTCGGCATCCTGAACGGCGGCGACATCGCCTGGGGCAACCCCGAGATCGACGCGACGACCGGCGAGCCCACCGGCTGGGTCACCGACTTCTACACGAGCGCCATGACCATCGACGGCCTCGCCGAGTTGCAGCGCGACATCCCCATGTACTCGCCCGACCGCCGCTACGGCAAGATCGTCAACAGCCTCGACATGGCCGCACGGTTCGGGATCACCACCGTCGTGGAGCCCCAGGTGCCGCTCGCGGAGCTCGACCTGTTCGCCCGCGCCGAGCGCGAGGGCCGCCTCACCTCCCGCACCATCGCCGCGATCTACCACCCGGTCGGCGCCGACGGCGACTTCCGGGGGCGCATCACCGAGGCGATCCGCGAGACCCCGCAGCACGAGCGCTTCAAGCTCGGCCCCGTCAAGCTCTACGCCGACGACGTCATCGAGCCGCACACCGCCGCCATGCTCGAGGACTACGCCAACCGACCCGGCCACCGCGGCCACACGAGCCTCCGGCCCACCGAGTTCACCAAGCTCTTCGTCGAGCTCGATCGTCTCGGCTACCAGGTGCACACGCACGCCACGGGCGACTGGGGCATCCGCCTCACCCTCGACTCGATCGAGGCCGCGCAGCGCGCCAACGGCCGCACCGACACCCGTCACGGCATCGTGCACGTCGAGTGCCTCGCGCCCGAGGACCTGCCCCGCTTCCGCGAGCTCGGCGTCGTCGCCGCCATGCAGCCGCGCCACGCCTCGCCCGACCTCGTCGCCGGTACCTGGATGGAGAACGTGGGCGAGGCCCGCTGGGATCGCGCCTGGCGCTTCCGCTCCATGATCGACTCGGGCGCGCGCGTCACCTTCTCGAGCGACTGGCAGGTGGGCGAGATGGATCCGCTCGTCGGCGTCTACAGCGCCCTGACCCGCGCCGGTCTCGACGGCTCGCAGGCCTGGACCCTCGACGAGCGCGTGGGCCTCGACGCCACGCTCGAGGCGTACACGAAGGGCGGCGCCGAGGCGTTCCATCACGAGAACGCGCTGGGCGTGCTCAAGCAGGGCTACCTCGCCGACCTGGTGGTCTGGTCGGGCGACCTCTACGGCATGGAGCCGGCCGAGATCCTCGAGCAGCACGCCGACCTCACGGTCGTCGGCGGCACCGCGATCCACGACGTGCGCGGCGAGATGGGCGGCAGGCCCGCCGCCGCGACCGTGCAGGATCCCGGGGGCAGCGGGCAGAGCTGCACCGAGCCCGACGACTCGCACCACTGCCATGCGCACTGATCCCGCACCGGTCAGACCTGCCGCCCAGCGCTCCGGAGTCGAAACCTCGGATCATGTGATTTCGACTCGTTTCGCCCGCTCAATCGGCGGCAGAGCCGGTTGAGCGGGCGAGGGACGAGCCGAGTCGAAACCCGTCCCGATCGACCGCCGATCCTTTCTTCTGACACCCCCACCCACGACGACGTGAAAGCAGCACCATGACCCTCCCCTCCCACTCCGGCGTCGCCGCAGGCGACGACCAGATCGCCCACGCCATCACCCACGAGCAGGGCTCGCTCAAGCGCACGCTCAAGCTCCGCCACATCGTCTTCATCGGCCTCGCCTACATGGCGCCGATGGCGGTGTTCGACATGTTCGGCATCGTCGCCGACGAGACCGACGGCCATGTGCCGCTCGCGTACCTCGTCGTGATGATCGCCGTGCTGTTCACCGCGTTCAGCTACTCCCGCATGGTGCGATTCTTCCCGATCGCGGGATCCGCCTACACCTACGCGAAGGAGGCGATCAACGCACACCTCGGCTTCCTCGTGGGCTGGGCCGCGACGCTCGACTACCTGCTGCTGCCGATGATCAACGCGATCCTCTCGGCCATCTACATGGGGGCCGTGTTCCCCGACGTGCCGTTCTGGGTATGGGTGCTGCTGACCGTCGGCATCTGTACGGCGCTCAACCTGATCGGCGTGAAGCTCGCGGCGAGCATGAACGTGATCCTCGTCTCGATCCAGCTCGTCGTGGCCGTGGTCTTCGTCGTGCTGACGATCATCAACATCGTGGGCGGCGTGAACGGCGCCGAGTTCACGATCGCGCCGTTCATCTCCGGGAACGTGCAGATGGTCTCGATCGCCTCGGGCGCGGCGATCCTGGCCCTCTCCTTCCTCGGCTTCGACGCCGTATCGACGCTCGCGGAGGAAGCGGAGCAGCCGACCCGCGACATCCCGCGCGCGATCTTCATCATCGTGCTCGTCGCCGGCGCGTTCTTCATGACCGTCACCTACGTCATGCAGGTGCTGATCCCCGACGTCTCGCTGCTCGAGGACGTCGTCGGCGCCTCGCCGGAGATCGCGAAGTACGTCGGCGGCGCCGCCTTCCAGGCCATCTTCGTGGGCGGCTACATGATGGCCGTGCTGGGCTGCGGCATCACCCAGCAGATGAGCGCAGCGCGCCTGCTCTACGCGATGGGCCGCGACGGCGCGCTGCCGAAGCGCTTCTTCAGCTGGGTGAACCCCACCGGCGTGCCCGTGGGCAATGTGCTGCTCGTCGCCGCCGTGGCGCTCACCGCGCTCTTCGTCGACCTCGACCAGGCCGCCGCGATGATCAACTTCGGCGCCTTCATCGCCTTCACCTTCGTGAACCTGTCGGTGATCTTCACGTTCTTCCGCTTCATGAAGCGCCGCAGCCCGGGCGTCCTGCTCGCCTTCGTCGTGGTGCCCGCCATCGGCGTGGCCATCAACGTGTGGCTGTGGTTCAGCCTCGACAGCGTCTCGATGATGATCGGCGGCGCGTGGTTCGCCCTCGGCCTCATCTATCTGATCGTGAAGACGCGCGGGTTCCGGGCGCCGGCGCCCGATCTCACCGGTCCGATCAACATCAACATGTACGAGTGATCGCGCGCTGAGAACGACGAGGGGGTTCGGGACCGCGCGCTGCGATCCCGAACCCCTCGTGCGTGAGGCCGATCGGCGCCGTGCGCCCGCCGCCCGCTCAGCCGGTGTAGGTGTCGACCGCGAGGATCTTCACCGGGATCTGGTTGCCGTTGGGAGCGGCATAGCTGGTCTCGTCGCCGACCTTGAGACCGTCGATGGCCTTGCCGAGGGGGCTGTCGCCGCCGTAGACGTCGAGGTCGGAACCGTCGGCCAGCTCGCGGCTGCCGAACAGGAAGCGCTCCTCGTCGCCGAAGATCTCGGCGGTGACGATGGTGCCCACCTCGACCACGCCGTGCGCCTTCGGGGCCTCGCCGACGACGGCGTGCTTCAGCAGCTCCTCGAGGTCGCGGATGCGCGCCTCCATCTTGCCCTGCTCGTCCTTCGCGGCGTGATAGCCGCCGTTCTCCTTGAGGTCGCCCTCTTCGCGGGCCGCTTCGATGCGCGCCGCGATGTCCTTGCGACCGGGGCCCGCGAGCTGATCCAGCTCGCTCTTCAGGCGGTCGTAAGCGTCTTGCGTCAGCCAGGTCTGCGTGGGCTCGGCCATGGTCGATCCTCGTTTCGTGTGTGCGCGGTGTTCGTGCGCGCGGTGCGGCGGCGCTCCGCGGTGCGGGATCGCGATCCACGGCGCGGACGCCCGGCGCCGTGGCGCGGGGTAAACGGAACGCCCCGACCATGTCAGGGCGCCGCTTCCAGGATAGCACCGGGCGCGGCGGTGCGGGATCCCCGCCCTACTCGATCACCCAGCACTCGCGCACGGTGGTCGCGGAGGCGGGGTTCGTGGTGACGAGGCGGATGGTCACGGTGTGCGTGCGCTGCTCGGAGACCGGCATCTCGACCACCTTCCAGCCGACCGTGGCCTTCGCGGTGTTGAGGGCCTCGACGGCGCAGGCGACGGGGGTGTGCGCCGGCCCGGTCACCTCGAACTTCACGTCGAGCGTGAGCGGGTCGACCTGGGTGTAGCCGATGTCCTGCCAATCCACCCGGTGCGCATCCTGCCAGCCGCTGAACAGCAGGAAGCCGATGCCGGCCAGCGCGAGCGCGCCGGCGGCGCCCCATGCGAAGCGCCGGTCGATGCTGCGCCTGCGCCCCGTGCCGTAGCGGTCCTCGAGGCTCTGCGCCGATCCCGCGACCGCCCCGGACCGGTCGGCGGGCGAGGGATCGTCTGCGCCGCTCGTACCCGAGCCGCTCGCGCCGGCGCCACCGGTGCTCGCGTCGCTTCCCGTCGCATCGGCGGCCCGCATCGGCGCGCCCGCGGACGGGGGCGATGCGGAAACCGGCACGGCAACCTCCGATCCGGGCTGGGTAAACTGGGTGATCGTTGCCAGAGTACCGGGAGGCTCCCGAGAAGCACGTGAGAGGACCCGCATGACGCTCCGCATGATCGCGGTGCACGCGCACCCCGACGACGAGTCCAGCAAGGGCGCCGCCACCTGCGCGTACTACCTCGAGCAGGGCGTCGAGGTGCTGATCGTGAGTTGCACGGGCGGCGAGCGGGGCGACGTGCTCAACGAGCTCGTGGCCCGCGATCCGAAGAGCCGTCGGGATCTCGCCGGCCTGCGCCGCGAGGAGATGGCCCGCGCCCGCGACATCATCGGCTTCGAGCACCGCTGGCTCGGCTACCAGGACTCCGGGCTGCCGGACGAGGGCGATCCCGTGCCGGCCGGCTCCTTCGCCGACATCCCCGCGGAGGTGTCTGCCGAGGCGCTCGTGCGGGTGGTGCGGGAGTTCCGTCCCCACGTGATGATCACGTACAACGAGCAGGGCGGCTACCCCCACCCCGACCACATCCGCTGCCATGAGGTCAGCCGCATCGCCTGGGAGCGCTCGGGCGATCCTTCGGCCTACCCCGAGGCGGGCGAGCCCTGGTCGATCAAGAAGCTCTACTACGAGGAGATCTTCAACGCGAAGCGGGTCACCACCGTCTACCAGTGGCTGCTCGACAACGAGCCGGCGTCCCCGCTCATCGGCCAGTTCGCCGAGCTGCGCGAGTGGATGGGCCGCCGCGAGTACCGCGGCACCGCGAAGATCGAGGTCGGCCGCTTCTTCGAGCGCCGCGACGAGGCGCTGCGCGCGCACGCGAGCCAGGTGCCGCCCGACAGCCAGTTCTTCTTCTGGCCGAACGACCTGCAGCGGCAGGCGTGGCCGTTCGAGGACTACCGGCTCGCGGCGTCGCGCGTGGCGACGAGCGAGTTCGAGGCCGATCTGTTCCAGGGAATCGAGGAGGAGCGCTCGTGAACGTGCTGAGTACGCTGAACGCTGCGGTGCGCGTCGCGGAGGAGGCCGAGTTCGATCCCGACAAGGTCACGCCGGGAGTGCCGGGGTTCTTCGCCTTCGCCGCGCTCGGGGTGGGCATCATCCTGCTGGGCTTCAGCCTGGTGTCGCGCCTGCGCCGCAACGCCTATCGCGCCGAGGTGCGGGATCAGATCGCCGAGGAGCTCGCCGGTGCCGGAGATCCCGATTCGACCGCGGGATCCGGGAACCCGTCCGGTCCCGACGGACCCGCCGATCCCGGGGCTGGTGCGATTCCCGGGGCTGGTGCGGAATCCACTGCCGGCGTCGATCCCGAGACCGCGATCGGCGATCCCTCGCTCGGCTATCCCGCCGCGGGAGAGTCCGCCGGAGCCCCTGCTCCTGGTGATCCCGAAACCCCCGCCGAGCCCGGCGCGCGGGGCTGACGCCGTGAGCGGGCTCGGCGCATCCGACGACCCGGGCGGCGCGGCCGACCCGGGCTGGGACGAGCCGGGCTTCGGGTCGGGCGACGACGAGCGCTGGCCGGGCGAGGCCTGGGGGGCACCGGCCCCCGACGGGTGGGGCAGTGGCGCAGGCGATCC
>JASGDX010000295.1:0-6551 GCA_047606985.1 Leucobacter sp.
GCGACGCCTGCTGCATGTTGTGGGTCACGATGACGATCGTGTACTCCTTCTTCAGCTCGTCGATGAGATCCTCGATCGCGAGCGTGGAGATGGGGTCGAGGGCCGAGCAGGGCTCGTCCATGAGCAGCACCTCGGGAGAGACGGCGATCGCGCGCGCGATGCAGAGGCGCTGCTGCTGACCGCCGGAGAGGCCGGAGCCCGGCTTGTCGAGGCGATCCTTCACCTCGTTCCACAGGTTGGCACCCTGCAGGGAGCGCTCCACGAGCGCGTCGGCGTCGCTCTTCGAGATGCGGCGGTTGTTGAGGGTCACGCCGGCGAGCACGTTCTCGCGGATCGACATCGTCGGGAAGGGGTTGGGGCGCTGGAACACCATGCCCACCTGCCGGCGCACGAGCACGGGATCGACGCCCGCGCCGTAGAGGTCCTCTCCGTCGAGCAGCACCTCGCCCTCCACGCGCGCGCCGGGGATCGCCTCGTGCATGCGGTTGAGGGTGCGGAGGAAGGTCGACTTGCCGCAGCCCGACGGGCCGATGAACGCGGTGACGCTGCGGGGCTCGATGTTCATCGACACCCCCTCGACCGCGAGGAACTTCGAGTAGTAGACGTTGAGGTCGGAGACCTCGATGCGCTTCGACATGTTTTCCTTACGTCATTCTGCGCGGAGCTGCAGAATCTTGTTGTCGTGCTGATGCTGGTGGGGATCCCGCGACTCGCTGGCGCTCGCGCAGGATGACGGGTGGGACGAGGGTCGGGATCGATCACCTGCCGGTCTTGGGGGCGAACCAGCGGGCCACGAGCCGCGCGAGCAGGTTGAGGGCCATGACGATCAGGATCAGCAGCAGCGCGGCCGCCCAGGCCCGGTCGAGGAACGCGAAGGCCGGGTTGCCCTGGTTGGCGAACTGCGTGTAGACGAACACCGGGAGCGACTGCATGCGGTCATGGAACAGGTTGTAGTTCATCGACGCGGTGAAGCCGGCGGTGATGAGCAGCGGCGCGGTCTCGCCGATGACGCGGGCGATGGCGAGCATGATGCCCGTGGTGATGCCGGCGATCGAGGTGGGGAGCACGACCTTCAGGATCGTGCGCCACTTCGGCACGCCCAGCGCGTAGGAGGCCTCGCGCAGCTCGTTCGGCACGAGGCGCAGCATCTCCTCGCTCGAGCGCACCACGACCGGGATCATGAGCACCGACAGCGCCACCGCGCCGACGATGCCCATCCGCACGCCGGGCCCGAAGAACACCGCGAACAGGGCGAAGGCGAACAGGCCGGCCACGATCGATGGGATGCCCGTCATCACGTCGACGAGGAAGGTGATGGTCTTCGCGAGGCGGCCGCGGCCGTACTCGACGAGGTAGATCGAGGTCATGAGGCCGAGCGGCACCGAGATGATGGTCGCCGCGAGGGTGATGAGCAGCGTGCCGACCATCGCGTGCAGCGCGCCGCCGCCCTCGCCGGTCACGTTGCGCATCGACGAGGTGAAGAACTCGCCGTCGAAGCGGGCGAGGCCGTTGCCCACCACCGTGATGCCGACCGAGATCAGCGGCACCATCGCCAGCAGGAAGGCGCCCGATACGAGGCCCGTGACGAAGCGGTCCATGGCCTGGCGACCGCCCTCGACCGAGGCCGACATGATCGTGATCACGACGAGGTAGGCGAGGGCGGCGATGATCGCGGCGCCGACCACGGAGAGCCCGTTGCCCGACGCGAGGCCGATCAGGCCGAAGAGCGCGAACGAGGCGACGATGCAGGCCCCGAGCACGATCCACGGGGTGTTGCTGGAGAGCCGGTTGCCGGCGAGCGAGGAGCCCGCGCGGACGGGGCGGACGGTGAGAGCCACTTCAGTTCTTCCTTTCATGAAAGCGATCCCGAGACGGGATCGCCGCAGCGGGCGAATGCCCAGAAATGGGCATTCGCTAACCCGCTGCGCCCGAGAACTCGGCCCGGCGGCTGATGATCCAGCGCGCGACCGCGTTGACGAGGAAGGTGACGATGAACAGGATGAGGCCGGTGGCGATGAGCACGTTGATGTTCTCGCCGTACGCCTCGGGGAAGGAGAGGGCGATGTTCGCCGCGATGGTGGAGGGGTTCTCGGAGGTGAGGAGCTTGAAGGACACCACGCCGGTGGCCGAGAGCACCATGGCCACCGCCATCGTCTCTCCGAGCGCTCGACCCAGGCCGAGCATCGCGGCCGACACGATGCCGGGGCGGCCGAAGGGCAGCACGGCCAGGCGGATCATCTCCCAGCGGGTGGCGCCGAGCGCGAGCGCGGCCTCCTCGTGGAGGGCCGGGGCCTGCAGGAAGACCTCGCGGCAGATCGCGGTCATGATCGGGAGGATCATCACGGCGAGCACGATCGCGGCGGTGAGGATCGTGCGGCCGGTGCCGGTCGCGGTGCCCGCGAACAGCGGGATCCACCCGAGGTGCTCGTTCAGCCAGGTGTAGACGGGGCGCACCGCCGGGGCGAGCACGCCGATGCCCCACAGGCCGAAGACCACGCTGGGCACCGCGGCGAGCAGGTCGACGATGTAGCCGAGCACCTGGGCGAGCTGGCGGGGCGCGTAGTGCGAGATGAAGAGCGCGATGCCGATGGAGAGGGGCAGCGCGATGAGGAGCGCCAGGGCCGCGGCCCAGACGGTGCCGAAGATGAGGGGGCCGACGTAGGCCCAGAAGCTGCCGTCGAGCAGCGAGGCCGTCTCGTCGGTCGCCGCGAAGGCCGGCAGGCTGCGGGCGATGAGGAAGATCGCGACCGCGGCGAGCGTGACGAGGATCATGCTGCCCGCGAACACCGCGGAGCGCGAGAACACGCGGTCGCCGAGGCTGAGCACCGGTTTTGCGGGGGCGGGGGAGGCGGTCACTGAGACTCCGAAGGGTGTGCGGGGCGGGGATGGGTGAGGTCCGGTACTGGAAGGCGAGACGCCCGGCCGCGATCTCGCAGCGGAGCGGGCACCGGCCTCGGGTGAGAACCGGCGCCCGCTCCGGAGGCGATCAGCTGATCGCGTCGATGGCGGTCTGCACCTTGCTGCGCAGATCGTCGGAGATCGGGGCGCTGCCGGCGGCCTCGGCGGCGGTGGCCTGGCCGTCCTCGCTCACGATGTACTCGAAGTAGGCCTTCACGAGGTCGGCGCTCGCCGAGTCGGCGTACTGCTCGCAGCCGACGAGGTAGCTGACCAGCACGATCGGGTAGACGCCGGCCTCGGTCGAGGTGCGGTCGAGCTTGATCGCGAGGTCGTGATCGCTGCGGCCCTCCTCGAGCGGCGAGGCGTCGACGATGGCGGCCGCTGCCTCGGGCGAGTAGCCGACGTACTCGTCGCCGACCTTGATCTCGACGGTGCCCAGATCGCCGGCACGCGAGGCGTCGGCGTAGCCGATGGTGCCGACGCCGTTGGTGACGGCGTCGACCACGCCGGTGGTGCCCTGAGCGCCCTCGCCGCCGAACTCTGCGGGCCACGACTCGACCGAGCCGACGGTCCAGTCGGAGGAGGCGGTCGACGCGAGGTAGTCGGTGAAGTTGCCGGTGGTACCCGACTCGTCGGAGCGGTGCACGGCGGTGATGTTCTCGTCGGGGAGGTCGACGCCCTCGTTCTGCGACGCGATCGCCTCGTCGTTCCACTTGGTGATCTTGCCCGAGAAGATCTGCGCGACGGTGGTCGCATCGAGCTGCAGGGAGTCGACGCCCTCGACGTTGAAGATCACCGCGATGGGCGAGATGTAGGCGGGGAACTCCACGATGTCGGGGGTGGCGCAGGCCTCGAACGGGCCGGCCTCGATCTCCTCGACCTCGAACGCGCGGTCGGAGCCCGCGAAGGCGCTCGCGCCCTGCTGGAAGGTCTCACGGCCGGCGCCCGAGCCGGTGGGATCGTAGTTCACGGTGACGTCGCTGTTGGCGGTCTGGAAGCCGGCGATCCAGGCCTCCTGGGCGGAGCCCTGCGAGGAGGCGCCGGCGCCGATGAGCTCTCCGGAGAGCGAAGAGGACTCGGAGGACGCGTTGCCCGTGTCGCCCTCCGACGCCGACTCGTTGGCGGCGCAGGAGGTGAGGGCGAGGGCGGCGATGCCGCCGATGGCCGCGACCTTGGCGAATGCTGAAAGCTTCACTGTGGGAAGATCCAATCTGAGAACGGATGGGGGTGATGGCCGCTGAGGACCACACATCCACGCTAGGCACGCCGGGTGACGCGCGGTCTGCCGGAGGGTGAACAGCGGGTGAACTCGCAGGGGTATTCCGGTGGTCGGTCGGCGCCTTCCGGCCCGCAGTCCCTCTCGCCCATCGGCCCGGGTAGCATGTCCTGTGTGAGTCGAATGCGGAAGATCTCGATCATCGGTGCGAGTTGCGCGGTGCTGCTGGGCATGGCCGGATGCGCACCGGAACCGGGTTCGACGCCCGCGGATGACACGGAGAACACCACGCAGGCGCCCGATCCCGAGCCGACATCGGAGCCCGCCCCGGAGCCGCAGCCCGGGGCAGGACCCGAGTGCCCCACCGACCACTGCGTCAGCGTGGCGGTCGCTGGCGACCTGCTGTTCCACGAGGGACTGTGGTCCCCCTTCGCGATCCCGGCCAACGGGGCCGGCCAGAACTTCGACTTCATGCCGCTGCTCGAGGGCGCGAAGCCCTACCTCGACCGGAGCGATCTCGCGATCTGCCAGATGGAGACGCCGCTCGCGCCGTCGGGCGGGCCATACGCCGGCTACCCGAACTTCAACACGCCTCCCGAAGTCGCCGACGCTGCGAAGGCGATCGGCTTCGACGCCTGCACGACTGCCTCCAACCACAGCGTGGACCAGGGGCACGAGGGGCTCGTGCGCACCCTCGACAAGCTCGACGCCGTCGGGCTCGCCCACACCGGCACCTATCGCGCCGAGGGCGAGCGGGACGAGCCGCTCATCGTCGAGGCGAACGGGGTGAAGATCGCCATCATCACGTCGACCTTCTCGGTCAACGGCAACTTGAACGAGTTCGACTGGCAGGTCGACTACCGCGAGGAGGAGCCGCGGGTAGATCCCGAGCGCGCCATCGCGAAGGCGGAGAAGGCGCGCGAGCTGGGGGCCGAGCTCGTGATCGGCGTGCAGCACATCGGCGAGGAGTACTGGTCGCAGCCGACCCCCGGCCAGATGGAGCTCGCGCATCAGCTGCACGACAGCGGGCAGTTCGACTTCGTCTACCAGCACCACGCGCACGCGATCCAGCCGCTCGAGCAGTACAACGGCAAGTGGATCCTCTACGGCACAGGCAATTTCATCAGCGAGAGCGCGCCGCCCGAGAACCGCGTGAACAACGAGTTCCTGCTGACCCGCGTGCAGTTCGCGCAGCAGGCCGACGGCAGCTGGACCACCAATGACGTGGCGTGGACCGC
Source organism: Leucobacter sp. (assembly GCA_047606985.1). GTDB lineage: Bacteria > Actinomycetota > Actinomycetes > Actinomycetales > Microbacteriaceae > Leucobacter. Next base: position 5,353 of record JASGDX010000295.1, read on the forward strand.
CGCGACGAACACGCAGAACGGCGGGTACAAGTGGTGCTCGGTAGCGTCGGATCAGCCGCAGGGGACCTGCCAGTCGCCCGACATCGATGCCGGCGTGCGCGACCGCACGACCGCGACGGTGAACTCGCTGGGCGCTGCCGAGGCCGGCGCCCACGAGTGGTTGATCACCGAGGAGCAGTAGGGCGGGTTCGGCCCGCTCATCTCGACAAGCTCGACGAACGGGCCGTGAGCCTCGAAGAGCGCAGAGGTTCGTCCCCTGAGCTTGTCGAAGGGTGCGAACCTCTGCCGTCTCAGTGCTCGAGGGGGTACGTCTCGACCGCCAGGATGCCGGCCTCGGGGTGGCGCTTCGACAGGTGGAACACCGAGAACCCTGCTGGGGGCAGCGCAACCGAGGCGTTGAGATAGGCTCCCGTGGCGCTTCCGGTGGCCGAGGCGAGCGCTCGCGCGAGATCGGGCAGCACCGGTCGATGGCTGCACACCACCGCGTTGCCGCCGCGCGAGACGATCTTGCCGATGCGCCTTCGCAGCGAGGTCAGATCCCCCTCGTCCCAGTTGTCCTGGCTGAGCGACCGCTTCGCCCTGACCCGCTTGCGCAGGCGCTCCGCGAGCGGTGCGACGGTCGACAGGCAGCGCGCCGCCGTCGACGAGTAGATCCGCTTCGGGCCGAAGGCCGCGAGCGTCGGCACCAGCGTGCCGGCCTGCGCGTCTCCCTCGGGGGCCAGCGGGCGCAGACGATCCTCACGGAAGGCCTTGCCGCGGGGCTCCGCCTTCGCGTGCCGCAGCAGCGTGATCGCGAACGTGTCGATGAGGTCGCGCGACGCGAGCCGCAGGAAGACGTCGTACAGCTCCTTGTCGGCCTTGTAGCTGAGGCGCTTGCGCACCTCGCCGAGCGGCACCCACTCGATCGCCTGGACCTCCCGATTGGGCCTGAACCGGGACATCTGCACCGTGTCGTCGCTCACCTTGGCCGCCCAGTACTGCACGGTCTTGGTGCGGTTGCCGCTCAGGTCGTAGTGGATGGTGCCGAGGTTGACGCCGAGCGAGACGGCGAGGCCGGTCTCCTCCATGGTCTCGCGTACGGCGGCCTGGGGCATGCTCTCACCGGGATCGAGCTTGCCCTTGGGGAATGAGACATCGCGCTGCTTCGTGCGGTGGATGAGGAGCACGACGACGCGCGGATCCCCGTGATCGTCGTAGAC
>JASGDX010000296.1:0-3438 GCA_047606985.1 Leucobacter sp.
GTTTCGATCGGCCTTCGTCCCACCGTTCGCGACCCCATCGAGGACGCCTTCGCCCGCGAGCCTCAGCTTGATCTCCTCGGACGATATCACCTCGGCCGGCAGTTCGATGCCCTCTTGAACGACTCGCTTCTCGACGCGGACGGTGACCGGTTGGCGAGCCGCTGCGGCCTCGGTCTTCACACCGGGTGCCCGAACCGACATCCCCGCGACAAAGGCCAGAACCACGGTCACCGCGAGAAGAGCGAGCGCACCGACCACGAATGCGGGCCTGGCGATTCTGCTCAGCCGGACACTCGACTCCGGGAGATCATGGGCTCGCTCCTCGGGAGTACCGCTCATGCCGCCTCGTCGATGAGCGCCCGGAGTTGATCATGAATCGACTCCTTGCGCTCGAGCGCTTCCTGAAGTCGGGCTTCGTACTTCTCCATGTACACCTCCTCGTACTTGGCGCGGAGACCGTAGAGCACATCGATCCTGCCCGTGTCGACGTTGCAACTCGCCTCCGCCACCGCTGCGGCGATACGGGTCTGGTCGTCGAGGTCGCCGTAGTCCGGGCTGACGTACCCGCTCGCCGGATCGATCACGATGTCTTTCTCCTGCAAACAGGCGTGGAAGTCTTCCGTAGCCGCGACACCGTCAGGATGCCGCTGAGCCTGTTCGGCAGCATTCCCGAGGATTCGATCGGCGAGCGAGGGTTGATTCACCTCCTCCGCCAGTTCGATGAGCTGCGGGTTCTTCTGCGCAGCACTGTTGCATTCGACCAGCGCCTCATTGGACTCGACTCCCTCGTCGACCGTGTTCACACGGGGAACCCCGCGCGTGGGGTCGGGCAGGAAACCGTACTCTGCGGCAGCATCCTCGTCCCAAGCCCCGAACAAGCGGTCCTCCGGGGCTTCGAGGTGGCGCCAGTCCACCGAGGTGTATGCGGGATAGTCGAAACCTCTCTCAGTCATGCACTGATAGGTCACCGCGCCTACGGCTTCCGCCGTCAGGAAGCTGGTCTCGTCGTCGAGATTCAGCAGATACGGCGTGATCGGGGTGATCGCAGTCCCGTTCTCGTAGTCGAGCTCCACATCCGGCTCGGGCAGGCCCTCGATGGAGACGCGCGGAAGCTCCTCCGCAGGGTTCTCCAGGACCTGCTCCTCGCTCGCGCCGGTGGCCGTGCAACCGGCGAGCACGAGGCACATCGAAATCCCCGCAATTGCTCGACCCAGAGCGCCGCGTCGCCCACCTCGCGGTCCACGGAGCATCAGGCCCTTCACCCTCGTCCTCGCTTCTCCCGGCTTCAGCGCGGCACCGCTGACAAGGCTCACCAGACGCTCGACGTACGGTTGTCCCAGGTCTGGCCGTTGGGCATGAACCACTCGTTCAGGTCGGGTGCGTAGTGGTAGAAGGCGGACGAATGATATCCCTTGTAGTCGGCGAACTGATACAGGGATGCCGTCTGATTCGCACCCACGATCAGCGACGAGGTCTTGTTGTCGAACGTTCCCAGGTTCGCTACGTACCCGACGCCGATGTTTCTATCCAGGCCCTTGTATTCCTCGAACTGATACAGCACCGTCGCTTGTGCGGAGGTGCCGGGAGCGGCGATCAGTGCGCCTGCGCCGAGCCCGACAGCGACCGTGAGCACTGCAATCGTCTTGGGTATCTTCATTGATCTCATCAAAACAATCTCCGTATTCTGTAACTGTTTACTGGAGATTAACAAACACTTGTATCTTGAGTCAAGGATTCCCGTTTTCCGCACGCGTCGCGTCACCCGATTCCGCGCCCGCCGCCCCTCCGCCGGGTCCCCACCCTTCGCCCGAGCCCCCATCGGAATCACGCGAACAACGTGGGGAACCGGCGAGAAGATGGGGATTCGGCAGTGGCCTGGATCCCGCCCCCGCCCCGGATCCCGGATCCCGGAACCCGGAACCCGGGCCCCCGGACCCGGCATAGCCCCGCCCGAGGCCCCAGCCCCGCCCCTACACCCCGACGCCATCGAAGGCGAGCCGCGCCGCGATCACCAGCATCACGGCCGACACGATCCAGTCGAGCACCTGCCACGAGCGCGGCGTCGCGAAGAACCGGGTGAGCGCCCGGGCGCCGTAGCCGAGCAGGAAGAACCAGGCGACGCTCGCGAGCGCGCCGCCCGCCACGAACCACCAGCGCGCCGGGTCGCCCTGCGCGTTGCCGATCGACCCCATCAGCACCATGGTGTCGAGGTAGACGTGAGGGTTGAGGTAGGTGATGGCGAGGCAGGCGAGCACCGTGCGCTTCAGCGATCCGGCACCCGATCCCGCAGCTCCCTCCCCTGCCACGAGCGCCTCGGGCCGCACCGCGCGCCGCGCCGCCGCCCACGCGTACCAGAGCAGGAACAGCACACCGCCCCAGCGCACCGCCTCGAGCAGGATCGGAGCGCGCTGCACCACGAAGCCGATGCCGGCGACGCCGAGGGACTCGAGCAGGGCATCGGTGAGCCCGCAGATGAGCACCACCGGCAGCACGTGCTCGCGCCGGATGCCCTGGCGCAGCACGAAGGCGTTCTGGGCTCCGATCGCCACGATGAGGGAGAGGCCGCTGCCGATGCCGGTGAGGAGGGGAAGGATCACCCGAACGACGTTACGGGGCGGGGCGCTCCCCCCGCTACTTCAGGAGCGCTACGGATTCTCAGGTACCATGAGCAGTGCTTCATCTTGAGGTAGGGCGGGATCCGGCACCGGCGCCGTTGCTGCGGACCTCACCGTTCTTTCGGAGCTCAGCCCGGGATCGGTCCGCAGGAACGGTGAGCGCCGCAGGAACGGCGGGGCGCAGCGACGGCGGAGCAGTGCAGCAGCAGAGCAGCGACGAACAGCAGAACCTCCCTGACACCGCCTCGCACCGAGACCACCCCTCCGGCCTCACCCCGCCGACACGCGCGAAGCCCCGGCCGACCGCAGACAGGAGACGCATGGACCTCCCGGTCGAGCACCTGGCGACCTTCGCCGCGATCATCGAGGAGGGCAGCTTCGAGGCGGCGGCCCGGCGCCTGCACATCACTCCGTCAGCGGTGAGCCAACGCGTGCGGGCCATGGAGCAGCGCGTCGGCTCCGTGCTGCTGCGCCGCACGCGCCCCGTCGAGACGACCGCGGCCGGCGCGGCCGTGCTGCGGGCCGCGCGGCAGGTCGAGCGCGTGCTCGGGGACGTCGCGGCGGAGCTCGGGCAGAGCGGGGGCGCGGCGGCGGGTGCGGGATCCCTCATCCCGATCGTGGTCAACGCCGATTCGCTGGCCACCTGGTTCGTGCCGGCGCTCGCCCGGGCCGCGCGGGAGACCGGTGCGCGCTTCGAAGTGGTGCGCGCCGACGAGACGGTGTCGACCGAGCGGCTGCGCAGCGGCGAGGTGATGGCCGCGCTCACGGCGACGGCCGAGGCGGTGCCGGGCTGTACCTCGGTGCGCATCGGTGTCGACCGGTA
>JASGDX010000297.1:0-6228 GCA_047606985.1 Leucobacter sp.
CGGGCACGAGCGCGACGGGGAGCACGGCGCAGCGCCCGGCGGTGCTCATCTCCTCGATCACTGCCGCGCCGTCGCACTCCTCCACGATCCTGACGCGCCGCGCTCCCCGGGCTCCGGGCGCGGCCCCAGGCTGCGGGACCGGCGCCGGGTGCTCGTAGAGCAGGTAGGCCTCGCCGCCGGCCCGCAACCGACTGCCAGGGGCGAGCTCGCCGCGCAGCCGAAGACGCCTGCGCTCGACGCGGGCCCGCTGCGGCAGGAACCAGTCCTCGAGCACCTCGCTCGCGGACTCGTCGACGATCATCACGTCGCGGGTGTCGGCCCAGTCGTCGATCGGATCGACGAGCCTGGCGAAGTGCGCCCACCAGAACGCCTTCTGCTCGCGCTGGTGGTAGTCGATCGCGCTTGCGGCGAGCGCGATCGCCGTGCGATCCCGCGAATCTCCGTCTGCGGCGTGCCGAGCGAGCTCCGCCGCGACCGCGCTGAACTCGAGGTCGGGGGACTCCCCGTCGCCGAGCGGTTCGACCGGATGGGAGTCGACGCCGCGGTCGGCGGCGATGCCCAGCAGCCAATCGCGCAGCCGCAGCGTCGACACGCAGTCATAGCGGTTGTAGTCGGCGATCGCCTCGAGTCGGCGTCGCCCCTCCTCCTGCACAGCCGCGTCCTCCGAGGCGAGCTGCTCGCGCGCCTCGGCGTACTCGGTCACCGACTGGGCTCCGCTCGTCACGCCCTCCTCGTCGCGCAGCTCGGACCCCATGTAGAGCGGTTCGAGCTTCTTGATCGAGTAGGAGCGCGAGCCGACCCGCAGCGCCCAGCGCACGATCGGGTAGAGGTCGACGAGCACGTGCTCGCTCAGCAGGCGATCGACCTCGGCCTCGCCGACGCCGTGCCGCGCGGCGATGGAGAGCAGGTGGGTGCGCTCATAGGCCGCGTAATGGTAGATGCGCATGGCCGGGTACCGCCTGCGCCGTTCGGCGACGAGCGCGAGGAAGTCGAGCAGCGCGCGTCTCTCGGCGTCGAGATCGTGCGCCCACAGCGGCATGAAGCGCTCACGAGCGTCGACCATGCCGAAGAGGTAGTCCAGCCCCCACCGGGCGCTCCCGTCCTCGCCCGGCTCCCGGTACATCGGGTCTCCCTCGAAGTCGAAGAAGAGATCGCCGGGATCCGGCTGCGGGATCGCCGCCAGCGCCGCCGGATCCACCACGCGGACGGGCGGCCGCTCCCCAGGCACCGCCTCGAGCTGCAGCGCCGCCTGCAGGGCGATGCGCTCGAGCGTTTGAGGTGCGATCCCGCTGATCCCGGCGACGGTCGCTCCGATCCGAATCGCACCCGGCGCACCAGCCCGAAGTGCACCGGGCGCCCCCGGATCCGCTCGGGTTCCGCCCGCGCGCGGCGCCAGCGCGGCGACGGCGTCGATCGTGACGAGGCCGGCTGCGACGAGCGCGTCGCGCTGCGTGCGGCGGATCCCCGCGATGAGCAGCGGATCCCGCGCGCGTTCCGCCTCCGGCGCGCAGACCTCGCAGCGCCCGCACATCGCGATGCCGGGGTCGCCCCAGGCCACGGGCTCCGCGCTCTCCTGCCTCCCGTCGTCGCCCGTCTCCGCCCAGCGATCCCGCAGCAGGCGGTGCAGGCGCGCGCGACGCGCCCGGAACACCGGTGCGATGTCGGCGATGCGGTGTCGAGAGCGGGATCCGTCTCCCAGGATCAGCACGGCCTCCGGAGCGACCGGCACTCCGATGCGCTCCAACTGCTCGGCGTAGGCCGCGAGCTGCATGAGAGCGGTGACCTTCGCCCGTCTCGCGAGCTTCGTGTCCTGCACCTCGTAGGCTCCGTCGGGGAGCAGCCGCAGGAAGTCGGCGAAGCCGACGAAGCCGATCTCCGGCCCGCCATCGCCCTCGGTGACCTGGCGTGGATCGAAGAAGGTCGCCTGGAACACCAGTTCCGCCCGCCCCTCGAGTGCGCGTCTGGTGCCCAGTGCGATGTCCAGCAGATCGTCCTCGCTCATGGAGCAGGGACGCGGGATCTCGACCACGCCGCCCGGTTCTCCAGCCGCGCCCGAGCCGAGCGCGTCGCGGTACGCTGCGAGCGTGCGCTCCTCATGGGCGTCGCCGAGACGGGCCGCCCGCGCCAGCATCGGGTCGTCGTCGGCAGGCACCTCGACGTCTCGCCCGAGCTTCGCGTCGACGCGGCGCAGGAACGCGAACTCGCACGCGCTCGCGGCGGTGAGGTCGCTCGCACTTGTGACGATGCGTGGGGAGAGCCCACCGCCTGCCTGGCCGCCGGTCCGCTGCTGCAAGAACATCATTGCTCCGCTCTGTGTCTGTCGATCGAGAGGGCGAGGGGTCGCGATCCCTCGTACCTCATCGACGGTATCGGCACCCTCCGACATTCACGATCGGAGCTGAGCGCTCTCAGAGAACAGGAGGGCGGCGGCGCTCCCGATGTCGGGGGTGTGACATAGGCTGATAGGCAACATCCGCAACGGAGAGAGGACCCGAGACCATGTCCCATCGCTCGCTCCATCGCTCACTCGCAGCGACCTCCCTCGTCTGCGCCGCGGCGCTCGCGCTCGCCGGCTGTTCCGCCGACATCTCCGAGCTCGGCGATTCAGACACCAGCGGTTTCGCCGACGACGGCTGCACCGCCGTCGTGGTCGCCACCTCCTCCGAGAAGGTGAACCTCATGGAGGATCTCGGCGAGAAGTTCAAGGACTCGGCCGAGCACGACGGCCTCGACCAGTGCGCCACGGTGCACCCGGTCAACGTGGCCTCGGGCAAGGCTGCGCAGTACCTCTCCGATTCGACGGAGAGCTGGGCGCTGGGCGACGAGACCGCGCCCACCGTGTGGTCGCCGGCCTCGACCGTGTGGACCGACCGCGTCGCCTCCATCGCGGGCGAGAAGGTCGTCGCGGGCGCCGAGAGCTTCGCGAAGACGCCGATCGTGTTCGGCGTCCCCGAGTCGATGGCGAAGGCGCTGGGCTACCCGGGCAAGCCGATCAGCATCAAGGACATCCACGACCTCATCGCCGATCCAGACGGCTGGGGCTCCGTGGGCAAGCCCATATGGGGCTCTTTCAAGATCGCGAAGACCAACCCGAACAGCTCGACCACCGGGATGTCGATGCTGCTCATGCAGGCGTACGCCGCCTCCGGCAAGTCCAAGGACCTCACCACCGCCGACGTCTCGGCGGCCGAAGAGTTCTCGCGGGTCTTCGAGTCCGGCGCCATCCACTACGGAGACACCACGGGCAAGGTGCTGCAGAACCTCGCCGACAAGGCCTCGGGCAGCGGCTCCTCCTATGTCAGCGCGATCGCCCTCGAGGAGACCTCGCTGTACAACTACAATCTCGGCAACCCCGACTCGCACACCGTGCAGCCGGGCGAGACGCTCACCCCGCCAGACGAGAAGCTCGTGGCTGTGTACCCGAGCGAGGGATCGATGTGGAGCGACAACCCCGCGGTCGTGCTCGACGCCGACTGGGTCACGCCCGAGCAGAGGACCGCGGCGGAGTCGTTCGTGCAGTTCCTGCACACCGTCGAAGCGTAGCAGGAGCTGCCGAAGTACGGCTTCCGCCCGCTCGACGACGGCGTCGACGTCAGCGAGTACCTCAATGCCGACGTGGGCATCGATCCGAAGCAGCCGGCGGTCACCCTGCCGCAGCCGGCTCCCGAGGTGGTCTCGGCCGCGATCGATCAGTGGGCCGTGATCCGCAAGCCGTCGGCCGTGCTGCAGGTGATCGACATCTCGGGCTCCATGGATGAGAGCATCGGCGACGGCCGCTCCCGGCTCGACGGCGCCATCGAGGGCGCGACGACCACCCTCGGCCAGGTGCGCTCCACCGACGAGATCGGTGTCTGGGCGTTCACCACCGGTCTCAGCGCGGAGATCGACGGCGAGCGCGTCGCAGGCATCGCCGAGGTGCGGCCGTTCGGCGCGCTCGGCGGGGACAAGGAGGGGCTGCAGGATGACATCCGCGACCTCGCCTACAGCCAGCGGGCAGGCACGCCGCTCTACGACGCCCTCTCGGCCGCCTACGACTACATGAAGGGTCACGCCGAGAGCGGGCGCATCAACGCCATCGTGGTGCTCTCCGACGGCGAGGACACCGACTCGACGACCCGGCTCGACTCGCTGATCCAGAAGATCAACGCCGACCAGAAGGAGGGCGGCAACGACAAGCCCGTGCGCATCTTCGCCATCGCCTACTCCGAGGGCGCCGACGTCGAGTCGCTCGCGAAACTCGCCCGTGCGTCTGGCGGGCAGGTCTTCAACGCGACGGATCCGACGAAGATCACCGAGACCTTCCAGTCGGTCATGAACAACTTCTAGGCGGCGGAACGTGCGATCTCTCAAGGCGACTCTGGTGGCGGCGGGCCTCTCCGGCCTCGCGATCGCCGGCGCGGCCGCGATCGCCCCCTCCGCTCCCGCCGCCGCGGTCACCGATCCGGCAGCGGTCGCGGAGGCGTGCGCGTCGAGCACTGTCTGCCAGTACGACGGCGCCTCCATCTCCAACGCCGGCGAGCTCGAGAGCGTGCTTCCCGACGGGGTGCGCGTCGTCGTGATCCCGCAGCCAGACCAGGCGGAGAGCGTACCGTCGAGCACCCTCGCCTCGCAGCTCAAGACCGCCACCGGCGCGGATACCATCATCGTGATCGAGGACCGCCCGGCGAAGGACCGCTTCGCCGTCGCCTCGGACGGCGACGCTGCGGAGATCGCGGAGTCCCTCTACTCACAGGACGAGGCCGACGGCGGTCTCGCCGTCGCGGCCGTCGGCGACCGGCTCGCATCGACCACCACCCCGGCCGCGTCGGCCGGAGCCCCGCTCGACGCGGGGCTCGTGGTCGGCGGCTCGGCGGTCGTCGTGGCGCTCGCGGTCGCCGGAGGGCTGGTCATGCTCCTCCGCAAGCGCCGCAAGGCGCGCGTCGAACGCGGGATCGCGGGCAACCGACGCGTGGAGAAGGAACTGGCCGCCGCCCTCGACGGCGAGGACGGCGAGTTCGTGCGCGAGGCGATCGACGGCCTGCGCAACCGAGCGGCGGCGTACCCCGACCTGGAGCAGCGGGTCTCCGGACTCGCCGATCACGTCTCCGAGCTGATGATCCGCGTCCGGGCACGCGGCACCGACCAGCAGAACCGGCTGCTGCAGTCGCAGTACAAGGACACGCTCGCGAAGCTGCTCAAGGCGCTCGGCGACGACTACTACGGCGACATCCTGCACAACCCCGGCTACTGGAACGACGCCCAGCAGCGGCTCGACGAGGTGCGTCGGGCCGTCGACTCCGTGGATGCGCAGGCCGTCGAGAACATCAAGCAGGTCAACGAGTCGCGCGACCTCGAGTTCAAGGTGGCCCTCGACTCGCTCACCCGGACCGTCGCCGAGGCGAAGCTCTCCGACGTCTACACCGACCGCCAGGAACCGTAGCGGGGCCGCATGGGCAAGGTGTTCCTCACGCCGCGATTCGCGGCCATCGCGCTCCTGGGCGGCGGCGCCGTGGCGCTGCTCGGTCTGATCGGCGTGCCCGTGGCCGTGGCGCTCGGCGGGTGGGCACTGATGTGCGGAGTCGCGGCGGCGACCGACATCGCGCTCACCCCCGATCCGCGGCGGGTCGAGGTCGCGCGCCGGGCCCCCTCATCGGCCATGCGCGATGAACCGGTGCAGATGTTCATCGAGCTGCGCAACGTCGGCACCAAGGCCATCCGGGGCTCCGTGCAGGACACCTGGCCGAGGCAGGCCCTGCTGCGCACGAACGCCAGGCAGCTCCCGGCGCGAGCGGGCGAGAGCGCGGCGGCGCCCGCCTCCGCCTCGCCCTGGATCCCGCTGCTGGCCGCGCCGGGCGCACCCCTCAGCATCCCCTTCGTCCTCGCGCCGAGACGTCGGGGCACGCTGCGCAGCGGCTTCATCGCCGTGCGCTCCCGCGGCCCCCTCGGCCTCGGCGGCCGGGAATACCGGCACCCGCTCCCCGCCACGCTCTCCGTGGCCTGGAGACCGCGCCACAAGCCACGGGGCGGGGCCGTCGCCGTGCGGTCGGATCCCAGTCTGGCCGCCGAGCATCTCCGCGCCATCGACGCCGCCAACGGCGCCGCGGCGGCCCGTTCTCTCGAAGAGCTCCGCTACTTCGCCAGGGTGTACGGCGGCGAGGCCCAGACCGACATCTCCGCGATCCCCGTCATCGGCATGGTCGCCGGGCGCCTGGCCGATCAGGCCGGCCGTGACCCGGGCCACGATCTCGC
>JASGDX010000298.1:0-5851 GCA_047606985.1 Leucobacter sp.
GATCGTGATGATCGTGCTCTTCACCGTCGGAGGCAACCTCATCTCCGAGGGCGGCGCGCGGGTCATCGCACGAACGGAAGGCAAGTGATCATGGCGGCAGTCACCGTATCCGATCTCGCGGTCACCCTCGAGGCGACGGGCGCTCCGATCATCGAGCAGGTCTCGCTCTCGCTCGAGGCGGGCGAGGTGCTCGGCATCGTCGGCGAGTCGGGCTCGGGCAAGAGCACGCTCTCGCTCGCCCTGCTCGGCTATGCCCGCCCCGGCGGCCGGATCTCGTCGGGCTCGGTCAGCATCGAGGGCACCGACATCCTGCAGCTCGACGCGGCGGGCCTGCGCAAGGCGAGAAGGGGGCTCGTCAGCTACGTCGCCCAGGATCCGGCCACCGCCCTGAACCCCTCGATGCGGCTCTCGACCCAGCTGATCGAGGCCTTCGACGGGCCGCGCGAGCAGGCCATGCCGCGCGTGCGCGAGGTGCTCTCGGCGGTGGGGCTGCCGAACGACGACGCCTTCATCAAGCGCCGGGCGCGCGAGTTGTCGGGCGGTCAGCAGCAGCGCATCGCGATCGCGATGGCCGTGATCGGGCAGCCGCGGCTGATCGTGCTCGACGAACCCACCACGGGTCTCGACGTGTCGACGCAGATGCGGGTGCTCGAGCTGGTGAAGAAGCTCTGCGCCGAGTTCGACATCGCCGCGATCTACGTGACGCACGATCTCGCGGTCGTCGCCGAGGTCGCGGACGCGACGATGGTGATGAAGGACGGGCACGTGGTCGAGACCGGCACCTCCCGCCAGGTGCTGCTGGATCCGCAGCACGCCTATTCGAAGGCGCTGATCGCGGCGACGCCGTCGACGAAGGTGCGCTCGCCCTGGGAAGGCGACGAGCTCGCCGCGCCGGAGGAGGCGCAGGAGTCGCCGCTGCTGCGCGTCGCGAGCCTCACCGCCTCGTACGGGCATACCGAGGTGCTGCACGGCGTCGACCTCTCGGTGCAGTCGGGGGAGTGCGTGGCCATCGTGGGCGAGTCCGGTTCGGGCAAGACCACGCTGTCCCGGTGCCTGATCGGCCTGCACGACGAGTGGAAGGGCGAGGTGGCCCTGAACGGGCGCTCGCTCGTGACGTCGGCTGCGAGGCGCAGCCACGAGGATCGCCGGGCGATGCAGTACGTCTTCCAGAACCCCTACGGCTCGCTGAACCCGAGGCACGAGATCGGCTCGATCCTCTCGACGCCGCTCGAACTGTTCCACGGGATTCGTGGCGCTGAGGCGCGCAAGCGCATCGCCGAAGCCCTCGACCGCGTCGAGATGCCGCAGCGCATGACGAGCATGTACCCCTCGGAGCTCTCGGGCGGCCAGCGTCAGCGCGTGGCGATCGCTCGCGCGCTGCTCGCATCGCCCGATCTGCTGATCTGCGACGAGGTCACCTCGGCCCTCGACGTGCTGGTGCAGTCGGCGGTCATCGACCTGCTGCGCGGCCTGCTCGATGACGGGCTCGGCATGATCTTCGTCACCCACAACCTCGCCGTGGTGCGCAACATCGCCCACCGGGTCGCAGTGCTGAACCAGGGCACCATCGTGGAGTACGACGAGGTCGACGAGGTGCTCGACCGCCCGAGGGATCCGTACACGCAGAGCCTGCTCGCGAACACCCTCGACCTGCCCGTCGCGTAGCCTCCGCGCTCTACTCCGCCAGCAGCGCGAGCAGCTGGTCGTGAGGCAGCCCGTAGCGGGTGGCCCCGTTGATGCCGACCATCGTGTCCGAGGCGAGCATCGCGTTGACGATGGCCTCCTCCGTCGCCTCGATCGCGGCGTAGAAGAGCGGGTCGATGCGGTCGTTGCTGAGCGCCGTCACGGTGTAGCTGAGCGGGCCGTCCTCGCCCTCGAAGCCGGCCGGTATCTCGCCGCCGCCCGTCGAGAAGCACAGGGCGAGGTCGCCGCTGCCGTTCTCGCCGGCGCCGCCGAGCCTCGCGATGCCGAAGGTGGCGCGCTGCGCCAGCCGGGCGCACTGGTGCGGCAGCAGGGGTGCGTCGGTGGCGACGATCACGATGATCGAGCCGCTGCCCTCGGGCAGCGAGGTGCTGAAGCGGGCGTCGGGTATCTCGCTCCCGCCGGTCTGCTCGTCGCTGGGGATGCTGATCCTCGGCCCCACGAGCCTGCCCTCGATGGAGAGCCGGTCGCGCCTGCCGTGGTTCGCCTGCACGAGCACGCCGACGGTGTAGCCGCCGTCCTTCTCTGCGACGACCCGCGAGGCGGTGCCGATGCCGCCCTTGAAGCCGTGCGCGATCATGCCGGTGCCGCTGCCGACGCTGCCCTCGGCGACGTGGCCGCCGTGGGCGCTCTCGATCGCGGCGAAGACGTGCTCGGGGCGCACGTGGAAGCCGTTCAGGTCGTTGAGCGCGCCGTCCCAGGTCTCGGCCACGACGGGCAGCGACCAGTAGTCCTCGCCGTCGGGCCGGGTCGTGCCCTCGTGCTCGACGAGGGCGTCGCGCACCACGCCGACGCTGTGGGTGTTGGTCAGGCCGATGTAGCTCGTGAGCTGGCCCGACTCCCGCACCCACTCGAGGCCGGTCATCTCGCCGTTGCCGTTGAGCCGGTGCGGGGCGGCGTAGAGCGGGTGCTTCCAGGGCTCCTCGCGGGGGATCACCACGGTGACCCCCGTGCGCACCGGGCCCTCGCCGCGCACGAGCTCGCCCTCGCCCGAGATGAGCGTCGTGTGCCCGACGCGCACGCCGGCGACGTCGGTGATCGCGTTGCGCGGGCCGTTGGGCAGGGTGCCCATCTTCAGGCCGAGGTCGCGGGCCTTTCGCCCCGAGGGCGTGCCCTCGATGGGTTCCGCCGCCTGATCGCTCATTCCGACTCTCCTTCCGCTGCGCGTGCCACGAGCAGCGTGTCCGTGATCTGCTCGAAGCCGGCGATCGACTCGCCCTGCACACGCCGGATGTGCACGGTGCGGGCGCCGAGGTTGCGGCCGGTGGTGCGACGGGTGCCCACGTACCGACCGACGGCGACGACCGTGCCGCCGCTTTCGAGCAGGCGATCCGGGATCATGGCTGGCATCCTTTCACGGGCTCGTCGAGGGCCTGTGCACCAGTCTCGGGCAGCTCGGCGCGCGGCTCAAGCCGCTGTGCCCGAGCGTTCAACATCTCTACCCGCAAAATCAATCGTCGCGCCTCCTGGCAGAATAGCCTCGGACGCGGCGGATCGGCCGCCTGCTGCCCCTACGGAGTGACGAGACATGACCTTAGTGCGCACGAGCGCGGGCGGGGCGAACGCCGCCGCGATCCGGGCGATGAGTGACCGGGATCGCCTGCTCGATCCCCAGCTGCCCGCTCGGGGCTTCGACGACGGCGCCGAGCTGCTCGCCTCGGTGCGGGGCGACCAGGTGCGGGCCGTCGGCCTGACCTCGCTGCAGCATCTCGACGCGGGCGACGGCGAGGCGCTCTGGGGTGCGCTGCACCGGGCCGGGCTCGAGCTGTGCTGGGACGGCGACCTCGAGGCGCTGGGCGAGCTGCTGGACGGCTGGATCGCCGAGGCCGCGCCCCGGCTCGTGCAGGGCGAGCCCGGTGATCCTCGCGAGATCGATCCCTGGGAGACGTCGTTCGATCTGAAGGTGCCCGCCCGCGACACCGGCCTCGTGCAGCCGCTGCTCTCGAGGGGCTTCTCGGTGGTGACTGTCGAGGCGATCCGCCTGGGGGATCGCGGCGGCGACGCCGCCCGAACGCTCGAACGTCTCGCCGGCGCCGGGCTGTCCCTCCGCCCGGCGACCTCGGACGACCTGCCGCTGCTGGGGGAGCTCGACTCGGAGCTGCTCGACCACGACTGCCGCCACGGGCGCATCACCCGTCGGCCGAACGCGGAGGCGGTGCTGCGCGCCGGCATCGAGGAGCGGCTGCGCCTCGACCCCGAGCTCACCTGGATGATCGAGCAGCGGGGCGAGCCGATCGGCTATCTGAGCATCGAGTCGGGCAGGGATCACTATCTCGAGCGAGCGGCCCCCGGCGGCAGGCTGGCCTTTCTGCAGGCGATGTACCTGCGACCCCAGGTGCGGGGCAGCGGTCTCGGCGAGGCCGTCGTCGAGTTCGCGCACGGCAGCCTGGCCGAGGCGGGCTACGAGCGCATCATGCTCGACTACGCCGCGCTCAACCCGCGTTCGGGCCCGTTCTGGTGCCGCATGGGCTACCGCCCCCTCTGGCACACCTGGCAGCGCAGGCCGGCCCGGGTCTGAGGCCGGCGCATACGACCTCAGACCCGGGCTCAGACGGAGAACCCCAGCACGCGCGCGACCCAGTTGCGGCGGGCGTCGAGCGTCGCGCGCGACACCGCCGCCTCGGGCGCGATGTCGTAGTAGCTGTGGAAGCCGCCCGCCCATACGTGCAGCTCGGCCGTGCCTCCCGTCGCCCAGATGCGCGAGGCGTAGTCGACGCTCTCGTCGCGGAACACCTCGGCCGAGCCGACCTCGATGTAGGCCGGCGGCAGCCCCGAGAGATCCTGCATGCGCGCCGGCGCCGCGTAGGGGGAGACCCGGTCGGTACCGCGGTGCTCGGCGCCCACGAGGGCGTTCCAGCCGGTCTCGTTGAACGAGCCAGGCCAGATGCCGACCTCCATGTGCTGCAGGCTGGAGAGGGTGCTGTTGCGGTCGTCGAGCATGGGGCAGACGAGGCCCTGCCCGGCGAGCGCCGGGCAGCCGCGATCCCTGGCGAGCAGCGCGGTGCCGGCCGAGAGACCGCCGCCGGCGCTCTCGCCGATCACGAGCAGGCGATCCGGGTCGACGCCCAGCTCGCCGGCGTGCTCGGCCACCCACTTCAGGCCCGCGTAGCAGTCCTCGACCGGTGCGGGGTCGGGGTGCTCCGGCGCGAGGCGGTACTCGACCACGACGCCGAGGCAGCCGAACTCGAGCACGTACGGCAGGGTGACCGCGAGGGCGCCCGCGCGATCCCCGAGCATCATGCCCCCGCCGTGGATGCCGTAGACGCAGGCGGCCTCCCGCAGACCGCCGCGGGGGCGCAGCAGCGTGAGCACCACTTCGGGCTCGCCCTCCGGGCCGGGCACCGAGCGGTGCTCGACGTCGACCTCGTGATCCTCGGCCACCTGCTCGAGCACCTCGTCGCCGCGCGAGAGCCGTGCGCGGTACGAGTCGATCGTCTGCTCGGTGAGCAGCTCGAACTCGAAATCGCGCTTGAAGCGGTCGAAGCCGTCGAGCAGCTCCGGGTCGAATGGGACGCGGGGGTGCCGGTTCAAGAGTGCTCCTGTCTCTCGGGGTTCGCGCGCTGTGCCGACGGCCCGTTCGGCGGCGGGTGAGTACGAGTCTACGGATCGCCGCGGCGCTGAGCACTCCATCTGATGCAGGCCTCTTGACCAGCCGAGAAGGATCGCCGCCGAGGCGTTGCCGGGGCGGGTCGATGTGCCTAGCGTCGAAAGGGAGCGGCGCCCGCGCCGGGCCCGCCGGAAGATGGAGGAGAACATGAGCGAGTACGAGCGCCTCTTCGTGCGCGACATGCCGGTGATCAAGAACGGCGAGATGAGCAACGAGGGCGAGGCGGCCGGCCTCGTGCAGCCCGAGAACATCGGCGAGGGCTTCTGGCTGATGCACCCCGATTCGGTGCCCGAGAGCCAGATCAACATGACCCACGTCTGGATCCATGAGACCGCCGAGCCGATCCACTGGGTCAACCCGCACGTGCACGACTACGACGAGATCCTCATCTGGACGGGCGGGGACCCCGAGAACCCGAACGACCTGGGCGCCGAGATCTACATGGACATCGAGGGCGAGCGCCACATCATCACGACCTCGGGCTCGGTCTACATCCCCGCAGGCACGGTGCACTGCCCGCTCGGCTTCAACCGGATCGACCGC
>JASGDX010000299.1:0-8229 GCA_047606985.1 Leucobacter sp.
ATTCAAGGTTGACCGCGGATGGAACATCAACCTTTCGACGGCCCGTCTCTATGCGAATTCGGTGTGCGTCGGTGCTGGGCGAGCAATCACCCGAGCCTCCGAGGGTCGCCCGAATCTATATACGCGGAAGATCTTCGAGCGGGCACTCTCCAAGGAGTACGCCCACTCGGTACGCGACGAGAAAAGCAAGGACTACCTGGAATCGCTCGGCTTCAAAGCAATCAACACCGGCTGCCCCACGACCTGGTGCCTGACGCCTGAGCTCGCCGCAGAGATCCCAGCGACGAAGGCTTCGAGTGTCGTGACGACGCTGACCGACTACGCCGTAGACCGCGATGCCGATTCGTTTCTCCTCGACACGCTGCTCGAGCGTTATGAGACGGTAAGCTGCTGGGTTCAGGGCAGCACTGACCTTGCCTATCTCACCTCCTTCAAGCAATCGTCGCATATCGATATCATTCCCCCTTCGCTTTCGGCATATTCGAGCGTGCTCAACAGGGACGACACGGAATACGTCGGAACACGACTGCATGCCGGCATCTACGCGATGCAGCACCGCACGCGCTCACTCATCATCTCGGTGGATAACCGTGCCAGCGACATGGCCAGTTCGAACGGAATACCGGTGTTGAGCCGGGAAAATCGAGAAGATCTGGGGCGTCTCATCGACTCCGAGCGTGCCACGAACCTCCACGTCGACCTCAACTCGATCGAGAAGTGGAAGTCGCAGTTCACTGCCAATCATGCCTAAAAGCACCACGCTGATCCGCAATATCGGTCTCATCGGTATCGGCAGGGTCTCAGCCCAGGCTGTTGCTCTACTGCTGTTGCCTGTGCTCACGGCGAACCTGTCCCCCGCTGAGTACGGCGTAGTGGAGCTCTTGATCACCTATGTGGCGCTTTCGGCTCCACTGATCTCGCTGCAACTCGAACTCGGAGTTTTTCGGTTCCTGATTGATGAGCGGAGAAAGCCGGAGGCGACAAAAGTCACGATCTCAACGGCGGCGCTCCCTATGTCGATTGCAGTCGTGCTGTGCGTCGTACTCGGTGCAGTCGTAGGGTTTTTCTTCCATCAAGCACTGGTGTTCTACTTCACTGCGAACCTCGCCACGATGCTGCTGTTCAACCTCATGGTACAGGTCGCACGAGGCATGGGACGAAACGCACTCTACGCCGTGGCGAACATCGTCGTAGCCGCATCCACGCTCTTCGCGACGATCCTCGCCATGGGCTTCAACGTGATTTCGGTCGACCTGTATCTGACAGTTCTCGCCATCGCCAATGCGATCAGTGCCCTGGTGCTCTTCCTCGCCCTGCGTTTCTACAAGCTTTGCAACCTCCGGTCGTTCAGCCGAACTCGCCTGAAAGAGCTTCTCAAGTATTCAGTCCCTCTCATTCCGAACGCGCTCTCGTGGTGGGTTATCAACGCTTCAGGCCGCACCGTGGCCGCAATCTTCCTAGGCGGCTACTATGTCGGAATTCTCGCGGTGGCTTCGAAGTTCGCATCAATAGTGACAGGCCTGTCAGCGGTATTCTCTCTTGCCTGGATGGAAGCAGCCTCGGTCAGCATCAATGATTCAGACCGGCGGGACTTTTTCACGATGGTTGTCAATCAGGCGCTGAGGTCGTTCGCAGCGCTCACTGTCTTCATCATCGGCGCTTCGCCGCTCTTGCTGAGCATTCTCGTGGACGACATGTTTGCTGAAGCGTACTATTACGTACCGATTCTCCTGGTAGGAGCCCTCTGCCACTCCATGGTCAGCTTCTACAGTGGTGTGCTCATCGCTCAGAATAGGACGGGAAAGGTCGCCAACACCTCAATCGTGTCAGCCATCATCGCCGTGGGAATTTCGCTGATCTTCGTGCATTGGATAGGCCTGTACGCCATCGTTCTGTCAACCACCGTCGCGTTCTTCTTCATGGTCATCTACAGGCAGGTGCTGCTGCAACGCGAGATGCAGATCAAGTACAGCACGGCAAGCCTGATCTCAGTCGTCGTGAGTTTCAGCGTTATTCTGGTGATGTACTATTTCCGCTTCGACCCGGTCACGTTGCTCGTTCTCGGTACCGTGATCGCAATTGTTCTCGTCATACCCGCCTTCATCACGCTCTACCGTGTATTAATACACAGGCGAGCGACTCGTAGTTAAGAGGTTCCGCCGATAGGTGAGCCTACTGCGGTGCACTCACCGGATTTCTGGTGTCAGTGGGCGCCCTGCGCGGAGACGACGGCCCGGACCGTTCTGAACAGCAGGATGAGGTCGCCCGTCATCGACCAGTTCTCGACGTAGTAGAGGTCGAGCCGGATGGCGTCCTCCCACTCGAGGCTGCTCCGTCCGCTCACCTGCCAGAGACCCGTGATGCCCGGCTTGACGAAGAGGCGCCGGTGGTCGTAGCGCTCGTAGAGCTCGACCTCGGCGTCGCGCTGCGGCCGGGGGCCGACCAGGCTCATGGTGCCGATGAACACGTTGAACAGCTGGGGCAGCTCGTCGAGCGAATAGCGCCGGATGAAACGGCCGACGGGCGTGATGCGGGGATCGTTCTCGACCTTGTGCAGCGGTTTGTCGGCGGTGCCCTGCTGGTCGAGGAGGGACTGCAGCTGATCGTCGGCGTTCTGCACCATCGAGCGGAACTTGAACATGGGGAAGTGCTTGCCGCGCAGCCCCACGCGCTCCTGGCTGTAGAAGATCGGCCCCCGGCTCGTGGTCTTCACCGCGAGGGCGACGATGAGCATGACGGGGGAGAGCAGCAGGATCAGCAGCGACGAGCCGATGAGATCGAACATGCGCTTCGCGAAATACTTGCGTCCGGTGAACGAGGGGTACTCCACATGGATGAGCGGCATGTCGGCCACGGGGCGCATATGGATGCGCGGGCCGGCGATGTCGGTGAGCGAGGCGGCCACGATGAGGTCGATGTTGCGCGACTCCAACTCCCATCCGATCCGCTTCAACTCCTCGGGAGTGATGGTGTCTGCTGCTGTGACGATCAGCGTGTCGACATCGTGCGAGTCGATGCACTCGATGAGCCCCTCGTAGTCGCTGAGCACGCTGACGCCCTCGGTGAGATCCCGCGAGGTGCCGCCGCGCTCGGTGACGGCTCCGACGAGTTCGAAGCCGATGTGCGGGTTCCGGAGGATCTGCTCGGCCACATGCCGGGCCTTGGTGCGCTCGCCCATGATCAGGGTCCGATAGGAGTTGAAGCCGCGCGAACGCCGTCGGTGCAGCCTTTTGCGCCACGCCCAACGCGCGATGATGAGCGCCACGAGGCCCGTCGGAAGGGCGAAGAGAAAGTATCCGCGCCCGATCGGCGACTTGAGCGCGAAGGCGAGGATCGCCATGATGCCGAAGACCGCGAACGTCGCATTGATGATGCGTTTGTACTCGTCCGGCCCGCTTCCGAAGGCTTTGGGAGCGCGGGTGTCGAACAGGCTGAGCGCAGCCAGCCATACGAGGATGAGCACCACCGAGAGAATCGTGTAGCTGATCTGGATGTCCGCGTTCGAGATGGGGGCGAGCGCGAGTTCCTCCGATGTGAGGCCGGAGCGGAGGATCTGCGATGCTGCTACGGCAAGGGTCACGATGACGGTATCTGTGAGAAGGAGCTTGCGCGAATAGCGGCGTTCCCACCCAGGAACCTTATGTGCCATCAGGCAGCTTCCCTCTCTGTAAGGACTGGGGCCATCGGCCTGGTGGTTCATGTATGTTCGTGCGCCGACCATTCGTGCGAGCCCATCGGTCGTAGATCGCGCAGCGGCACGCCCGGTGAAGGCATCGCCCGAACCATGCTGAAGCTTATAACAGGTGCTCGAGCTTCGCCAACAGCGCGAGATGCCCGGCGCGGAAGTGTCCGCGCCAGGCATCTATCGCGCCTATTCCGGCTGAGCTTAGGACTCAGGAGGGGTAGGTCGAGGAAACAGTCTTGGGCTGGGAATAGTTCAAGTAGTTGACGAAGCAGAGAATTTCCGCCTTCAGGGGGTTGAGCGGCTGCGGCTGCCCGGCAACATAGGTGCCCGAGTAGCGCGCCGTGGGGAGCGTGAAGGTGGTGGATTCCCAGATGAACCGGCGGTCTGAGAAGAAGTTCACCGTGTAGACGCCCTGCGACACCTCGGCGATGCTGTAGACCAGCCAGGTGATGCCCCACAGATACACGAAGTCGTTCTTCTTCCAGGGCGTGCCGTCGGGCTTGAGGATCGAAAGGGTGCTGAAGGGGCCGCGCAGACGGAGGCTACAGCCCATGTCTCCGGTGATCAGAGCGTCGGTCGCGTTGATCGCGATGTCCCCTCCGAACTCACCGCTCACCGTGTGAGCCTGCTCGTCCACCTGCATCTCGGAACTCATGTGGACGGTGAAGTTGGACGTCTGGTAAACCGATGACGAGAGCAGTCGCGGCGGAACCGCGCTTCGAGACGCCTCGCTGAAAAGCTGGCTGCTTGTGTTCATGTGTGTGGATCCCCCCCGATCCTGGAACTGCGAAATGCTTCGCAGCTCTGCCGTCGATACGATTCCCGGGCGACTAGAGTCTTCAACGTAAGACGTCCCGGGGACACCTGTTCAGGGGGACCCGCAGATGCAGTTACAACAGGCGCGCTTCTAAAGTATCTCTCCGGATCGAAATGCGAATCCGCAGGATGTCTATAGTTCTCATAGACCTTTGGCCAGGCTTTCGCCCGCAAAAATGCCCACGCTGCCTGTGAAGGGCAACGTGGGCATTTTTTGCTGCGGTGCGATTACTCCGCGGGGTAGAGGCTTGCCTGGCTGGCGCTGATGCCGTTGGTCGAGGTGACGGAAACACTGGCACCGAGGGGGTTGAAGATGTTCGGGGTGCCGGTCGAGAAAGTACCCGAGTAGATAGCCGAAGGCAGCGCGAAGCTGACCGAGCTGGTCACGGTCTGCGACGGTGCAGTGAAGCGAACGCCGCGAACATCTCCGGTCACGGTATCAACGATCACGGCGGACACGGTCCAGATGCCGTAGGTCTCACCGACGACGAACGCCGAACCATCGGGCTTGGTGATCGAGCTGCCAGCAGTCCACGGACCGGTCAGCGAGTAACCGCCGGTCAGCGCACCCGTCTCCCAGGGCTCCGCCCGGGTGTGCACGACGTTGATCGACCCGTTGAGAGTACCGCTGGCAGTGCCGGGATCCGTGGGATTGTCTCCCGGATCGGCCGTAATCGATCCACCAACGCTCACCGTGATGTCGCTGCTGTCCGGCACGCTCGCGGCTGCGAGCGGGGCGGTGGCGGCAACCGCGACCACCGGAGCGGCCCAGGCCGCGGCCTTCATGATCGTGCGGCGCTGCGGATTGCGCACCGAATCGGTGGTGATGATTTCGTTGTCCATGTAACTCCCCTAAGAGTTCTATCGGTCGTCCGCCTCGAAAGGCGAATCGAATGATCTAGTAGTGCAGCCGAGTCCCCCCGAGCCCGGCCCTCAGTCAGTGTCACTCAGCGAATCGATCCGGGTCGGCCGCAAAGGCCGAAATGTCGCGCTCGGTATCGGCGAAGTCGTGAACGGTCTGAACGTGTGGGCGGGAGGGTGAAACCACGCGGTGCGTAATTTCTGCGGGTGCCATGCTGAGCCGCTATCGGGCTTCTCGTGCGAGTATGCTTGGTTCGGTACGTGCTCATGCCCATCCAGCGCATCGACTCGTGCGATTTTCGTTGAAGAGACCACCGCGAGGCACCGAATGACACTGGAAGACTACCTGCGCATCCTGAGGCGGCACTGGCTCGGCGTGCTCGCCCTGACGGTGCTCGGGGTGCTCGTCGCGGCCGTCGTGACGCTGACGATGCCCCGGGTGTATCAGGCGGATGCGAGCGGCTTCGTCACGGCGAAGTCTGACGGCAACCCGGGAATGGCCTCGGTGGTCGACTCCTACTCGAAGTCGCGGGCCAAGTCGTACGTCGAACTGGCGAAGAATCGCGCAGTGGCCGACCGGGTGATCGAAGAACTCGGTCTCCGCACCACTTCGCAGGCGCTCGTCGGGCATATCTCGGCTTCAGTCCCTCTGGACACGGTGACGCTCAAGGTCACCGCACAGTCCTCCACTCCGCAGGGGGCCCAGGATCTCGCGAACGCGTGGATCAAGGCGCTTTCGGATCAGATCGCGGAGCTCGAGAACTCCTCGACGGTCGTGACCGATGCGGAGGGGAACACGAGCACCGGAGAGGGCATCGTCTCACTCGTACCGCAGGACACGGCGGTGCTGCCGTCGTCGCCCGTCTCGCCCAATGCGCGTCTGAACCTCGGGATCGGCCTGGTGCTCGGCCTCGCTCTGGGCGTCCTCTACGCGATGGTGCGCAATATCATGGACAAGCGCATCCGATCCGCCGAGACGGTCGAGAAGGAGTTCGAGGTGCCGGTGATCGGCACCCTGCCCATCGATGAGCGGCTGCGTAAATCGGACGGACGGCTCATCGGCACCACGAGCGCCAGCGCGAACAACCCGCACCTGAGGCTCGCCGAGGCGCTGCGCGAGCTGCGCACCAACATCCAGTTCATCAACGTCGACGAGCCGCCGAAGATCATGGTCATGACGAGCCCGCTGCCGCAGGACGGCAAGTCGACCGTCGCGGCGAATCTCGCTCTCGCGATCGCCGAAACCGGACGCCGCGTGATCCTCATCGACGCCGACCTGCGCCGCCCCACGGTCGCCGGCACCTTCAGCCTGCCCGGCAAGGTGGGCCTCACGGACGTGATCGCGGGCAAGGTCTCGGTGGCCAACGTGCTGCATCGATCCGCTCTCAGCCCGCAGCTCTACGTGCTGTCCGCGGGCACGATCCCTCCCAACCCGAGCGAGCTGCTCGGATCGCAGACCATGTTCGACCTCGTGCACCAGCTCGCGGAGCACGCCGTCGTGATCCTCGACGCTCCTCCGCTGCTTCCGGTCACCGACAGCGCGATCCTCTCGGCGCGCACCGACGGCGCGATCGTCACCATCAGCGCGGGCAAGACCCAGATCGACGAGCTGCGCAAGGCTCTCAGCAACATCACCAAGGTCAACGGCAAAGTGCTGGGCGTGATCATCAACCGGGTGCCCATCAGAGGCGCAGACAAAGGGCAGTACGGCTACTACGCCGACGAGTACGTCTCGGCCGCCGATGCGCATCAGCCCGACGGTCCCGCCGATGATCTCTCGGACCGGCTCGCGAGCGCGGACCGCTGAGCGGAGAAGCGGCGGGACGACGAGGCATGTCGCGAGACGATCGACTCGAGCTGCAGCTCACCGGGCTCTTCGCGAGCGAGGAGACCGGTGAGGCACCGGCCCTCGACCACGACCCGTACACCTTCACGATTCTCACCGTCTGCACCGGCAACATCTGTCGTTCGCCGCTCGCCGAGGGGCTGCTCCGGGCACGTCTCGGCGGCTCCCTGGGCGCCCTCGGGGTGCCCGGCTCGTTTCTCGACGTGTCGAGCAGCGGTCTCGGAGCGCTGGCGGGCCACAGAGCGGACCGGGCAGTGCGCTCGCTCGCCGAATCGATGGCGGTATCGCTCGACGCCCACCGCGCCCGGCAGTTCGAGCCGATCCACGCGGAGCGTGCGCACCTCGTGCTCACCGCGACCCGCACCCAGCGCGACGACCTCAGCGCGCTCGCGCCCTCGGCGACTGCACGATGCTTCGCGCTGGCAGAATTCGTGCGACTGCTCGATCGTCTCGAGGAGGCTGGCGAGCTGGAGCCGTCGCCCACCCGGCTGCACCGACCGACCCGCGTCAGCCGACGTCTGCAGCGGGTCGTCGCCGAGGCCGGCGCCCTGCGCTCGGCCCACCCTTCGATCGAGGCCGACGACATCGAGGATCCCTTCCGTCGCGGAGACGAAGTGCACGCGCGCGTCGCAGCTCGGATCTCCGAGCTGTGCGATGCCATCGTCGCGCGGCTCACCGTCGTGCTCGGTTGAGCGGGCCGGTCGCAGGCTCGCGGAACGAGCCGGGCCGGCGGTGCGTGGGATAATCGGATCGTGAGAGAGACGAACGCGCCGGCGTCCCCGCCTTCCGCCGCGCGGCGCGTGTTCGGGCACCCCCTCACCCACCTGGTCATGGCGGTGCTGCTGCTCGCCGTCGTGCAGATGTTCTTCGTGAAGATCTTCGCAGTGCCCTCCGAATCGATGCAGCAGACCCTCGACATCGGCGATCGCATTCTCGTCAATCGACTCGCGACAGAGCCGACGAACGGCGACGTGATCGTCTTCACCACCGATGACGAGCTCTGGCATACGGAACCGGAGCC
>JASGDX010000300.1:0-5939 GCA_047606985.1 Leucobacter sp.
ATCAATGCGCAGCTGAACGGGCTCGCTGCACAAATCGGGTCGCTCATGCAGGGTTCCCTTCGGGCGGAGCTGGTGGGGTGAAGAGCCGGCTCGGGTAGCGGGGCGCTGCCCGGGATCCGGGATCCCGAGCCGCTCCGATGCCGAGCCAGGGGTCAGAACTCGACGGTCTCGCCGTCGGCGGTGCGCAGCACCAGGTGATAGCCCGATGTCTCGCCTTCGACCGTCCCGGCGGCGCCGTCGCCGAGCCCGAGCGCGGCGAGCGCCTCGCGCACCGGCTCCGGATCGGGCTCGATCCGCTCGAAGGAGACGAGCTCGATCGCCGGGATGTCGCCGAGGCCCGGCTGCGGGGTCGCGCCCCAGTCGATGAGGAAGGGCACGTCGAGCCGTTTGTCCGCGCCGCCGCTGAGGCGCCATTCCAGCAGGTCCCCGGCCGGAGTGCGCCGCGACAACTCCCACACGTCGCCGGGGTCGTAGCCGCGCTCGCGGGCACTCGCCACCGTCGCCTCGATGTCCTCCGGATGCACCGCGTACGCCTGCACGGACGGCCCGTCGAGACGGTCGATGCCGAAGGTCGCGGGGAGATCCCGCTGCTCGCGTGCGGGATCCGGCCCGATCAGCTCGATGTACTGCGGGCCTCGCACCCCGCCGACCGTCAGCGCGACGAGCGCGTTGGCGGTACCGGTGGGATGCGCTCCTCCCGGCGCCGCCGTGACGCCGGTGCGCTCGGCGAACCACGACACCAGCGCGTCGAGGTCGGGACCGGCGATGACGATGTGGTCGAGCAGTCGTGGGATGCTCATGCTGTTGCCTTCCGCTGCTGGGCCAGCCCGGTTCCCCCTCCGGGAACCTGCGGAGCTCGGCCCTCGAGGAGAGTCCATCACAGGCGGTGCGCTCGCCGCGCACGCGCCGTCACACGAGGTAAGCCGAGACGTCACACGCGGTAAGACGGAAGCCGCAGCACGAGGCGGCGGAAAGCGCCGCACCCGATCGGGGATGGTTCTGCTACTCGGGGAACACGCGCCGGGTGATGGCCTGCACGTCGCGGTCGAGGTGCACCACCTCGGTGCGCAGCGCCTGGATCTCCGCCTTGATCTCGCTGCGGAATGAATCGAGCCGCGACTCGAACGACCCGAGCCGCGACTCGAACGACCCGATTTGTGCAGCGAGCCCGTTCAGCTGCGCATTGATCGACTTCCACAGCATCTGGCTCGTGAACGTGATCATGCCGATCAGCGCGGCCGAGAAGACCGCGATGAGCGTCCATATCTGCGGTTCGGTCATCTCGATCATGCCTCCATTGTGCTCGACGGTAACCCCATACTGTCAAGCCCGGAAAGGCAGCAGTGACGGAAGAACGAGAATGTGGACAAGTCGTCCAGGACTCGCGCTACGAGGCGATTGTGAGCGGAGAACGCGCCACCGAGCGCTGTGACCGATCCCGCACCCGGGTCCCCGGTCCCGCACCCCGAGCACCGATCCCGCGGCCCGATCGCCCCGCGGCCCGGCTCAGATCGCGGTCGTGAGGTAGCCGCCGTCGATCGGCAGCACGGTCCCCGTGACGAACGACGCGGCATCCGAGGCGAGGAACGCGATCACGTGGGCGACCTCCTCGGGCGCCCCGAACCGCGCGAGGGGCGTCCGCGAGAGGATCCGCTCCTTGGCGGCGGCGTCGAGCCCCGCGGCGAGCGGCGTCTCGATCCACCCCGGAGCCACCGAGTTCACGCGGATCCCGTCGGGCGCCCACGCCTCCGCGAGCGACTTGGTGAGCTGCACCACTCCGCCCTTCGACGCGGAGTAGGCGGCCCGCGATCCCCCGCCGAAGTAGGCGAACATCGACGCGATCGTGATGAGGGATCCGCCCGAGGCGCGCAAGAGCGGTCGCGAGAGCTCGGCGACGCGGTAGACGGCGCCGAGCTGCACGGACAGCACGCGGTTGAAGAACTCCCACTCGAGCTCCCGCTCGCCGAGGCTGAAACCGGCCGCGGGAACCAGCACGTCGAGCCGGTCGAGGCGCTCGATCACCGCGCGCAGGGTCGCGTCGTCGGTCACGTCGACGTCGTGCAGCTCGACCTCCACGTCGTCGGCGACCGATGCCTGATCGGCTCCGAGGCCGATCGCGACGACGCGCGCGCCGAGCCGGGCGAAGGTCTCCGCCGTGGCGAGCCCGATCCCCGAGGTGCCTCCGGTGACCAGCACGGTCTTCCCCGCGAAGAGGCCGGGGGCGAGCGCGGGCACGGGCCGGGAGACGGGCACTGCTGCAGACACGATCGGGTCCTCTCTGACGGGGCGGACGGGCGGCGAGCCGGTCACCGCCATGCTATCCCGGGATCGGCCGCGAGGCTCCGCCGCTTCAGCGGCCCGACACGGTCGCCGGCGCTCAACGGGCGGCGAACAGTGCGGGCGGCGCCGGCTTGCTCTGCACCTCGCCCCAGTCGAACACCTTGGTGAGCGACGTGTAGCCGCTTGCCGAATAGGTGACCTTCACGCGCAGGCGTCTGCCCGCGTACGAGGCGGGGATCTTGAACGTGCGCTTCGTGGTGTGCTTGTTCACCTTCTTGCCCACGACCGTCTCCCAGCGGTAGGCCACGCGCACGCCTGCCTTCTTCCCGGCGTCCTTCAGCGTCGGCGCCGGCGCCGTCAGGGTCATACCGATCAGCGCGGTGCCCTTGCGCGATCCGTACGACTTGAAGAACGACGCCGGCAGCGCCTTCGGGTCGGTCTTCGTGGGCTCGACGGTCTCTTCGCTCTCTTCGATATGACCGGTCGAGCCCACCATGAAGCCGAGCGGCGTCCTGCTGAACCCGGGGAAGATGGAGGCGAGGCTGCGTTCCGGGTAGAGCTTCGCCACCACCTCGCTGAGCACGTCCCGGTAGTCGCTGGTGATCGGCAGATCCGAGTCCTGCGTGTTCTCGAGGCCGGGCCAGCGCCCGTAGTAGCCGCCTTTCACACCGCCGCCCAGCACGAGCATCACGTTGCCATGGCCGTGGTCGAGACCGCGCGCGGCGTTCTGCCGCACCCGGCGCCCGAACTCGGAGATGGTGACCACCGTCACCTTGTCGGCCAGAGCGCCCAGGTCGGTGAAGAATGCGGCAAGCCCCTGGGCCAGAGGATCCAGGACGCGCTTCATGTTGCCGCTGCTGAGATTGCCGATCCCTTCATGGTGGTCCCAGGCCCCCTGGTCGATGGTCACCACCTCCGCGCCGACATCCGACTTGAGCACCTTCGCCGTGGACTGCAGCGCCTTGCCCAGGTCGCCGCTCGGGTAGGAGACCGAGGACGCGGCCGCGCTGACGGCCGGGCTGTACGCCTGGGCCACCGCGATCGCGCGCGCTCCCCCCGACGCCACGCTGCCCGGCGCGTTCGACCAGAGCTTCGATAGGCTCGATTCCCAGGCCTGCTTGTGATCGCCTCCGGGGCCGTACAGCGAGAGCCCGCTCAGATCGCCGGCCGCGAGGGCGGGCGACGGGCCGACGAGGTGCGTGGCGAGCGCCGGGGTGCCCATCTGCAGCGCCGTGGTGTCGCTGACGCCTTCCCCGCGGAGCGAGATCATGCGGTTGAGCCATCCGACGCGCTGGGGGGATCCGGGATCGGCGTCCTCGACCTCTTCCATCGCTGCGAAGTGCGAACGGGTGGTGACCTGCTGGCCGGTGGCGTGGATCGCGGCAATCCGCCCGGCGTTCCACATCGGCAGCAGCGGCTCGAATAACGGATGCAGACCGAAGAACGAGTTGGCCGCGAGCAGCTTGTCCTTCGGGATCGCGATGTCCGGACGGGCCTCGTAGTACACGGCGTCGCCGTGCGGCACGACGAGCGACATGCCGTCCGCGCCGCCCCGCAGCGAGAGCACCACCAGCATGCGGTCGGCCTTGCCGCCCGTGGCGTAGGCGGTCTCGACGAAGGCTTCACCGAACGCGGTTGTCACGGCGAGGCCAGCGGCCACGCCGATGGCTGCGCGGATCGCGGTGCGGCGGGAGACGCTGCTGGCGAAGTCGGCGCAGCCGCCGGCGGCCGCGGCGAGGTCGGAGGCAGCGGGGCTTGCGATGTCAAACCGGGAAGGCGTCATGTCGGATCGTTCCTCAGCGCAGGTAGAAGGACGGCTGGTTGAGCACATGGGTGAGGATCTTGCCGAATTCCCAGGCAAGCAGATAGTGACCGGGATTGATCACGGTGGTGGGAGGCGCCTTCGTCGCGGTGCAGCAGGCCTCGACCAGTTCACGGGTACTCGGCACGCCGACCATCGTGCGGGAGAGGTGATCCACCATCTGAGCCAGGGTGATACCCGGGGCCGGCAGGCGATCGCTATTCGCCACGGTGTAGTCGACGCCCTTCTTCGGCCAGGAATAGGTGGCCGCGTTCCAGTGCGCCTTCCAGGATGCGAGAAAGCGCGAGGGCGAGGTCCAGGCATCATTGGTGATGGGCGGGCCGTCCGGTAGCGGGTGGGTCCACGGGCTGGCTCCGATTGCCTGTGAGATCCACACGATGTGGATGATGCCCGCCCCGTCCCGATCGGCCGTCGGCTTCGTGAGCCGCGCCTCGAGAGAGCGGAAGATCGAGACGACCTCATCGGTGGGGGTCTTCACCTTCGCCTCGGTCGAGCTCCAGAACTCGGGGTGGTTGATGAGCGCCCGCAGCACAGGCTTCACCTCGGTGTTGTTCTGGAGGTACACCGAAGCGAGGTGGTCGACGAGCCCCTGGGACGGATCGTCGCGCACGAAGCGCTGCGCGAGCTTCCGGGCGATGCGCTGGGCGGTGAGCGGATGGCGGGCGAGGTATCTGAGGTACCTCTCGACCGCCGCCCGGCCGTCTGCCGCGCTGTTGGGGTCGGTGAAGTCCATCACCTTCACCGAGCCGACGTAGTGGTCTGTGGCGTTGTAGTACACCTTCCAGGTGCTCCACTTGTCGACCCGGTACCCGGTGAGCAGACGGGAGGACTCCTTCACGTCGTCCTCCGTGTAGGCGCCCTGCCCCACCGTGTGCAGTTCGAGCAGCTCGCGTCCGTGGTTCTCGTTGAGGGCCTTGGCGGTCGACGCGGCGCTGTCGAGCGAGCAGGCCATCGCCGGATGCGTCGTCGCGAACTGCAACAGCTGCTCGAAGCTGGTGAGCGCCCGCTCGCGGATCCCGAGGCCGAAGCCGATGCGGAAGGGGTGCACGGCGTCGTCGTGGATCGGGATGTAGAGGTGATCCTCCCAGAACTCGGCCATGAGTTCGAACACCTGGCGCTCCGACTCCATGCGCTTGGCGAGCGCAAAACGCGCGTAGTTGTCCATCGCCTCCCAGGCCGTCTCGGTCTTGTCCGCGTCCCGGGCCACGATCTGCTCTGGGGTCGCGCTCAGGCACTCCCACCAGCCGTCGATCTCGGCGGCGGCGGGGGCCTCGGCCACTCCGGCAGGGTTGAGCTGCGCCTCGAACCAGGCCCGCGCCCCTCCCGCAGCGCGCACCGCGGCCAGCTGAGCCGGACGGTACCCGTACGTCCAGCGGCGGATCATGTGCAGCTCTTCGGCGTTGGGGATCTGGGTGGCATCGTAGGGCTGAGGCGTGTAGTCGTCCGCGGCGCTGGCCGGCGCCGGATGCGCGATCGCGACACCCGCGGCCGCGACGGCGGCGAGGCTCGCCATGAAGCCGCGTCTGCCCAGCGCAGAAGGCCGGCGCTGCGCGGCACCCGGTTCCTCCGGACCCGCCGAGAGGGCGTCAACATCATCGAGACGGCACGCCGTATTCATCTCCGCAGGTCCCCCAACCTTCGTCGATCTCGCCGAGAGTCTCGGCGCTTCCCCCGGAATGCGACCCCCTCGCATTCCACTGAGGGTATTCTAAGCGCATTTCCGCCCCGCTCGCAGCAGACCGACTTGACTCATCTAAAAGGTCCGGGAGCGGCTGCGTGTGCCTCACATAAAAATGTCCGCGTAGTTTCCTGGCGTGATGAGCAAGGAGCTATCGAT
>JASGDX010000301.1:0-8280 GCA_047606985.1 Leucobacter sp.
CCGGCGATGCCGGCGTCCTCGAGGGTCTGGATCGTGCGCGCCACGTTCATCGGCTCGCCGAAGCCGGTGTCGGCGTCGATGATGGCGGGCAGCTCGGTCATGCGGGCGATCTGCCCGCCGCGGCCGGCCACCTCGGTGAGGGTGGTGAGGCCGATGTCGGGCAGGCCGAGGTCGGCCGAGAGCACGGCGCCCGAGATGTAGACGCCGTCGAAGCCCTTGCGCTCGATGAGGCGGGCGCTCAGGGGGTTGAAGGCGCCCGGGAAGCGCAGCAGCTCGCCGCTCGCGAGGCGCTCGCGGAACAGGCGGCGCTTCTCGGCCGGGGTGGTCTTCGAGTACAGCATGTGCGGTTCTCCAATCGGAAACAGTCGTTCATCGAGCCTGTCGAGATGAGCGGATCGGGTCTCGACAGGCTCGACCGACGGTGCTTAGAAGAGCCCCTTCGGGGCGGCGGCGAGGTCGAGCACTCCGGCCTTCGCGACGATGCCCAGCTCCCGCACCTCGTCGGCGGTGAGCTCGGGCAGGCGCTGCACGAGCTCGAGGAAGCGCTCGATCTCGGCCTCCTCGAGCACGGGCTCGGCGAGGATGCGGAACTTCGCGATGTAGTTCTCGCGGGCGAAGGGCCGCGCGCCGAGCGGGTGGGCGTCGGCGACGGCGATCTCGTCGACGAGCGTGGTGCCGTCGGCGAGCTCGATCTCCACGCGGCCGCCGAAGGCCTTCTCGTTCGGATCCTCGGAGTGGTAGCGGCGAGTCCACTCCGCGTCCTCGGCGGTGGTGATCTTGTGCCACAGCTCGACGGTGTCGGGGCGGGCCGCGCGCTCGGGGGCGTACGAGTCGACGTGGTGCCAGCCGCCGTCCTGCAGCGCGACCGCGAAGATGTAGGGGATCGAATGGTCGAGGGTCTCGCGCGAGGCCTTCGGATCGTACTTCTGCGGGTCGTTCGCGCCCGAGCCGATCACGTAGTGCGTATGGTGGCTCGTGTGCAGCACGATGCCCTTGATGTTCGCCGGGTCGGCGAGCTCGGGGCGCTCGCCCCGCAGCTTGCGGGCGAGGTCGATCCAGGCCTGCGCCTGGTACTCGGCCGAATGCTCCTTGGTGTAGGTGTCGAGGATGCCGCGCTTGGGCTCGCCCTTCGCGGGCAGCGGCACGTCGTAGGAGGCATCGGGGCCATCGAGCATCCAGGCGATCACGCCGTCCTCGCCCTCGTAGATCGGCGACGGCGAGGTCTGGCCGCGCATGGCGCGGTCGACGGCCTCGACGGCCATCTTGCCCGCGAAGGCCGGGGCGTGCGCCTTCCAGGTCGAGATCTCGCCCTTGCGGCTCTGGCGGGTCGCGGTGGTGGTGTGCAGGCCCTGGCCGACGGCCTGGTAGATGGTCTCGACATCGAGGCCGAGCAGGGTGCCGATGCCGGCGGCGGCCGAGGGGCCGATGTGCGCGACGTGATCGATCTTGTGCTTGTGCAGGCAGATCGAGCGCACCAGATCGACCTGGATCTCATAGCCGGTCGCGATGCCGCGCACGAGCGCCGCGCCGTCCTTGCCGACGTGCTGGGCGACCGCGAGGATCGGGGGGATGTTGTCGCCGGGGTGCGAGTACTCGGCCGCGAGGAAGGTGTCGTGGTAGTCGAGCTCGCGCACGGCGACGCCGTTGGCCCAGGCCGCCCACTCGGGGCTGGTCAGGTGCGCCTCCGATCCCGAGCCCGGCAGACCGAAGATCGCCGAACCGGCTCCCCCGGTCGAGACCGGGTGCGACAGCGCCTGGGCGCGGGCCGCGACGATCGGGCCGCGGTTCAGCGAGGCCGCCGCGACCGACGCGTTGTCGATGATGCGGTTGATGATCATGTCGACGACCTCGGGCTCGACGGCGACGGGATCGGCCGCGACCTCCGCGATCTTCCAGGCGAGCTGCTCCTCGCGGGGCAGGCTCTCCTCGCTCTTGTAGACGCGGACGTGGTGGGTGACGGTCATTGCTGTCCTTCCTTCAGGGAGGTGAGAATCGCGGTCAGGGCGTGGTGCAGGTGCACGTGGGTGGCGTGCGCGGCGAGCTCGGGATCGCCGGCCGCGATGGCTTCGGCGATGAGGGCGTGCTCGGCCACCGAGGCGCGCAGCCGGGCGGCGTTGTCGCGCGCCAGGCGGCGGGCGCGCACGAGGTGGGTGCGGATGGTGCGCAGCGCCTGGGTGAGGTAGACGTTGTCGACGGCGGCGTCGACGGCGGCGTCGAAGCGGGAGATGAGCGCGTAGTACTCGTCGGCCTCGACCTCGCCGTGCTCGGGGTGCGCCGCCCGGAAGGCGCGCGCGATCGCCCGGAACTCATCGCCGTCGCCGCGGCCCGCGGCGAGCCTGGCCGACGTCTCCTCGAGCGCGCGCCGCGCCTCGAACAGGGCGCGGATATCGGTGGCGTCGAATCCCGACACCACCGTGACGCGGGGCGACTGCTGCAGCACGAGGCCGTCGGCCTCGAGACGGCCGATCGCCTCGCGCATCGGGGTGCGGCTGACGCCGAGGCGCTCCGCCTGCTCGGACTCGGCGATGACCGTGCCCGGGGTCAGCTCTCCGCTCTGGATCTCATCCAGCAGCGTGGCGTACGCCCGGTCGCTCGCTCGCACCTCGCTCCTTCCGACAACATCAGCGTATACCTAAGTGGTAAATTATGGAAGTATTTCCGCAAAAATCCGCCTTAACGTATACACAAAATAGGAATGAGGGCTCCGCTCTGAAGACCGGTCCGATGGAGCGCCTCCCCCCTCCGCGCGACGCCGCTCCGCACCGGGTCCGTCATAATGAAGGAATGGCCACGGAGTTCACGATCGTCACCGCATCCGAGGCCTCCCCCGAGGCGCTCTTCGATGCGTCGCTCGATATCGATCTGCATGTCCGGTCGATGGAGGGATCCGCCGAACGGGCGATCGCCGGCGTCACCACGGGGCGGATCGGCCTCGGCGAGACGGTGACCTGGCGGGCGCGCCACTTCGGCGTCTGGTTCACGATGACCTCGAGGATCACCGCGCTCGAACGGCCTCTCGGATTCGTGGACGAGCAGGTGGAAGGCCCGTTCCGCTCCTTCGTGCACGAGCACGCCTTCCGGGGAGCCGAGCAGGGATCGGTCATGACCGACCGGATCTCGGTGGGCTCACCCGTCTTCGGCGCGTTGGCGGAGCGAACCGTGCTCGTGCCCTATCTCCGCCGACTCATCATCCAGCGCAATCGGACGATCATCGAGACGACGAGATGAGCGGGCTTCCTAAACCTGCGAGCTGATGTCGTTGAGAAATATCAGCCCCAAATACTGGAAACTCTGCGGCCACACAGCTATACACGTTCCCGAGACGGCTCGGAGTCGACCACGGCTGGCCGAACTCTGGCGCCGGTCACACTGCAACTTCATTCCTCCAGCGGAATAACAGGCTCTCGTTCGACACGCTCGAACCCGTCGAGGGCTGCGATGAACTCCTCGACAGTGTCTCCCATGTGCTCCGCCAATAGCGATCCCTCGCGCAGCATGGAGGGGTCGATTTCGGCACTGTCGACGCCTTGGTACTCACCGACACCAATGATGTCGCCGTCGGCCGGTAACGTCCCACCGGAGCCGACAAGGCCCCATCTCGCAGGCAGAACATCACCCCAAGCATTGGCGATCTCCTCCGCATACCATTTCAGCGCGAGCACATACTGGTGTCCGGTTTCAAGACGCGACCGCCCCTCGACAGCAATCTCGATTGCACGCTCGGAGTCTTCAAACCAACCTGAAGCCTCGAGCGTAATCTGATCGCCGAGTTCTGCCTCCACTCCCTCATAGACCCAGATGATCTGGGTAACATCGAGATCAATCTGGCGACCAACCAGATTGAACTCGCCTTCTCCTGTAGCGTCGGGCTCCGAGGGCTCGATCCTCCTCTCGTCGGTGACGCGCACGACAACAACGGCATCCGCGTAAGCCTCCCAATCGGAGCGCGTCCGCGACGAGTAGATCTCCATCGCGTGCACGAGCCCATGTTGGGAATCATCTACAACAGGCTCCGGAGTCTTCTGTGAGGCGGGTCCATCCGCTTCAACGTCCGCTGGAACTTCCTGCGAGGCCGCCTCTCCTGCAGTGGCACAGCCACTGAGGCCCGCGAAGAGCAGCAGCAGTATCACCGATCGTGCAGCATTTCCGTAGGAAGTCATGATTGCTCATTCCCTAGATATCAGTAGGAGTAATTGAGGTTTGTGATGATCTGTGAGGTGAGATCCGCCGACACGAATCCCGAACAGTTCAGATCTCCCCTCATGGGCCCGAGGGCCGCCGCGCAGTCCGCCAGCCGAGGAGAGGAACTCCAGCCATGAAGGAGCCCCAGCGCGTGGCCGGTCTCATGTGTGGCGACGCGCGCCTCGACCCAGCCAGGCCGGATCCTGACGTAGGTCTGGTCGCATTGGTAGTTGTTGGTGGTGATGAGATGGTTACACCAGGTGAAGCCCACAACACCGGTATCGAGACCCTTCGACCCCACTTCAAAGATCACATCTGTCTGACCTGTACCAGCCCAAACAGGAGTGCTGTCGTAGTGGATATTGATATCCGTCGGATCGTAACGCCAGATTGAATTGGCGATACGCGTACGGTCCACGGAATCGACGGCGAACTCACCGCTGCCCTTCATGAAGTAGTAGACCTCCCGGTTGTCCGCCTTACAGACGGACGCTATAGGCGACGGAGAGGTGAAGGCGTTGCAGTACGGCTCGTAATTCGCAGTTGGGACGACTAGATCCGGATTGGGTACGGCATGCGCAATTGTCGGAACAAACAGCGTCATACATACCGACGCTATCGCCAGAACGATTCTTGATGCCGATCGCAGCAGCCTCTTATCAGAAACATCATCCAGATCAGGTTTCGACACAGATTCTCCGCTCTCGAATGAAGTGATCGCTGACTCGTCAGGTGACAGGCGATGCAGTACTCCGCACAGTAATCGCCCAGGGTGAGTCCCGGAATAGATACATCAATTCCTGTCCCGAATCCTGTACCGCGTTACAGGCAGGGACAACGAGAACTCAGCAGCTGGATCGTCAGTGACATCGCATTTGCGTGAACGCACAGAGGAGCAAACCCCGCATCGAACTGGTGCGCACCCGGTTAGAATCGGCGTCAAACGGCCACCAATATCCGGCTATTGATCAAATCCTCTTGGGGGTCGAGCGTGCAACATTCCTATGACTCGGCAACCGATGAGGAGCTGATGCACAAGATGTCGCTGGGGGATGAGGCCGCCTACCGGGGGCTGTTTACCCGATATGAGCGGGCGGTTTTCAGGGTGGCCCTCGTGCTGATGCACACGACATGGGATGCTGAGGAAGTGGCAGCGACGACCTTCCTCGAGCTTTGGCGGAAACGCGACTCCGTCCGCATCGTGGACGGTTCGATACTGCCTTGGCTGATGACCGTAGCATCGTATGTGGCAAAGAACCAGCAGCGGTCGACCCGGCGGTATCAGCGGCTGCTTGCGAGCCTCCCCCGCAGTTCACCAACCTTCGATCACGCAGACGAGGTACTGCAGGCGATGGACAGTCTCCGCCTCTCCGGCCTGGTGCGCGACGCCTTGCAGGGCATGAACACGAGAGACGCGAGTGTGTTTCTGCTATGCGTGGTACAGGAGCTTCCCGCTCGCGAGGCAGCGCTAGTGCTCGAGATCCCTGAAGGGACTGTGAAATCCAGACTTTCACGCGTGAAATCAAAGCTGCGAGATCAGCTGCAGCATCTGTCTCCCCAAGCAAGGAGGGCAGAAGCATGAGCAACGATACCAACGGCCGGATGCCGCACAGTCGTCGGGTCGAGGATATCCTCATCCAGCGGATGCACGAAGATCTGGCCCGTCCTAAACGACGGAAGGCTGTCTGGGGAGGCATTGCCGCCGCGGGCATCACCGTCGCCTTCGCCGCCGGATGTCTCGTAGCGGTGAGCCTATCCTCGCCCAAAGAGATCACTGACCAGTTGGTCGTGCATTGTCTGAACAAAGCAGTGCGAAACTCCGACGGCACGCTTCCGGGCATCACGGTGAGCGTTACCTCTCTGGACGGTATTCTTCCGATCGACAAAGCCGAAGCGGTGTGCGGCAAGATGCGGGAGCTGGGCGCAATCGACGAGCCCGATCCTTCCGTTCCGGAACCGAACTCCGCCCTTGTCCAGGCCGAGTTCACCACTTGCGTCACCAAGGACGGCGAAGCCGCAGTAGTGCCCGGTCGTGTCAAATGCTCAGCCCTCGGCCTTCAGCCTCATCATCCTCGATCACCCGAGGGATGGTAAGCAGCACCCTTTTAGCAGCAGACATGATGGGCATCTGACCTGCAGTTCAGTGACCTGTTGTGTACGACGGCGACATTGCTGGCTCCTGCCACCGAAGCCTCTACCTTAGGATGCCCTTCCTCTGCATTTCCGCGTGTAGCAGATTCGAGCACTGCGGGGTACTTCGAGGTTCCCATTGGTCAGGAGTCCTTCCGGGTTGATTTACCCTCCACCAAACCCGACACGGTTCACGGGAACTCTTCTGGCTTTGACGGACATACCAAGGTATGACTACTAAAACTCTCAACACGCTGTATGCGCAAAGCGTGAAACTCATGGAGGAGCATTACACGAATCCGGCAGTAGACCCGTCATGGATTGCAGAGCACTTGCATGTTTCCCGTCGTCAGCTCAGCCGCGCGCACCGTGGCCGTCCGGGACCGGCCGCACACCTTTCGGCGCTCCGGCTCCACCATTTTCTCCGAGCAGCGATCGACCAACCGACAGCCCGGCTCAGTGACCTCGCTCTTCATTCCGGCTATCCGAACTATGAAGCTCTCCGAGTACACTGCCGCCGGCGCCTCAGTCTCTCGCCGTGCAAGGCGCGCTCTTTCGCTACCTCATTTACAGACAAACATCGTCAAATCGACAACGCACCCGAACGCAAGGCCAAGGAAACTCTCTCGAGCCTTGGTCTGGATTCGGAGATTACGGAAGTTGCTGAACTAGACGACACCTCGATAGGTAGTGCCTTGTTCAAACACCGGTTCCCACCCCGGAGATGACTCCTCACATTGTCACAGCGCCTTACTAAGGCTCGATGCAGCTCGACGCCGCTAACTCAGAAGTCGGCGACCACGATCTTCTTCATGCCCATCATGTGCTCGTAAGCGCCTGGGCGCTGCATGAGCTCGCCCATGTTCGCGGGGACGATCTGCCAGCTCACGCCGAAGCGGTCGACGAGCCAGCCGCACTGCTCGGCCTCGGGCACGGCTGAGAGCGCGTCCCAGAGGCGATCGATCTCGTTCTGGTCGGCGCACTGCACCTCGAGCGACACCCCGCAGGTGAACGGGAACACCGTGTCGTTCCCCGAATCCATCACCGTGAACCACTGCTCGCCGACGCGGAACTCGCCGTGCATCAGCGCCTCGGGCAGCGCGGGCCCCGTCTGCACGCCGTAGGGGTAGCGCGATCCCGCCGCGGCATCGGCGATCCCGATATCGGCGAACACCGAGACGTAGAAGTCGATGGCCTCGGAAGCGCGATTCTGCGCCTCACCCGAGAACATGAGCGAGGGCAGCACGAACGGACGGGGATCCCCCTCGGGGTTCGTGAGCATCAGCTGCCAGTTCACGCCGAAGCGGTCCTGCACCCACCCGTAGTGGGCGCTGAAGGGATATTCCCCCAGCGGCATGAGCGCCTCGCCGCCGTCGCTGAGCGCGCGCCAGATCAGGTCGAGCCGTGCCCGTGCCGCATCGGCGTCACCGCCGAACATCAGCGGGTCGAAGTTGAGCATGAACGAGATCGAGGGATTCGGCCGGAACTCGTCGCCCGCGTTGATGAGCGTGAACCGCGTGCTCGACGCCCCTGACGGATCCGGGATCTCGAGCGCCGCCGTGAGCGCCGCGCCCGCGAACTCGAGCTGGAAGTCGAGCAGCCCGGTATCGGGATATCTCGCCTCCACCGTCGAGACCGCGCCGGGGAAGACGGCGGCGTAGTACTCGCCCATCTGCTCGGCATTGCGGTTGCACCAGATGTTGGGGATGATCTTCTGAGCGGACATGGGAGGCCTCCTCGCTGGTCGTGCTCTCAGTATCCCCGCACCCTCCGACACGCACAACGAATCGGGCACGCGCGGCTGTCGCGCGCGGCGGAACGGCTCGGCATCGGAACGGTCGAGGGCTGATCGCTCCCCGGGGCATTCAGGCGCCGCCGACACGCGCAACGGCCCGCGCATCACGCGGGGAGCGATGCGACGACGGGGCGGGTCCGCCGCTACTCGCGCAGCTTCGCCCCGAAGGCGAG
>JASGDX010000302.1:0-19400 GCA_047606985.1 Leucobacter sp.
CCGCCGCGGTGCTGCGAGCGGTAGTTGTCGATGCGGGTGCGCTTCACGTACCCGCCGCGCGTCACCGTGACGACCATCTCCTCCTCGGGGATCAGGTCCTCCATCGACATGTCGCCGTCGAACCCGTGCAGAATCGTGGTTCTCCGCTCGTCTCCGAACTTGTCGACGATATCGCCGAGTTCGGAGACGACGATGCCGCGCTGCTCGGAGGGCGACTCGAGGATGCCCTCGTACTCCTTGATCTGGGCCTCGAGCTTCGCGGCGAGGTCGAGGATCTTCTGGCGCTCGAGCGCGGCGAGGCGTCGCAACTGCAGGCCGAGGATCGCGTCGGCCTGGATCTGATCCACGCCCAGCAGCTCCATCAGCCCCTCGCGGGCCTCATCGACGGTGGGCGAGCGCCGGATCAGCGCGATGACCTCGTCGAGCGCGTCGAGCGCCTTCAAGTAGCCCCGCTGGATGTGCGCCTCGGCCTCCGCCTTGCGCAGGCGGAACTCGGTGCGCCGCACGACGACCTCGATCTGGTGCTTCGCCCAGGCCGTGATGAAACCGTCGAGCGCGAGGGTGCGCGGCACACCGTCGACGATCGCGAGCATGTTCGCGCCGAAGTTCTCCTGCAGCTGCGTGTGCTTATACAGGTTGTTGAGCACGACCTTCGCGATCGCATCGCGCTTGAGCACGACCACCAGGCGCTGACCGGTGCGGCCGCTGGTCTCGTCGCGGATGTCGGCGATGCCCTGCACCTTGCCCTCTTTGACGAGGTCCGCGATCTTGACGGCGAGGTTGTCGGGGTTGACCTGGTACGGCAGCTCGGTGACGACGAGGCAGGTGCGGCCCTGGAGCTCCTCGATGCTGACCACCGCGCGCATGGTGATCGATCCGCGCCCGGTGCGGTAGGCCTCGCGGATGCCCTTCGTGCCGAGGATCTGAGCACCGGTCGGGAAATCGGGGCCGTGCACGCGCTCCATGAGCGCCTCGAGCAGTTCTTCGCGGGTCGCCTCGGGATGCTCGAGATGCCAGATCGCGGCCTCGGAGACCTCGCGCAGGTTGTGCGGCGGGATGTTCGTGGCCATGCCCACCGCGATGCCGACGGAGCCGTTGACCAGGAGGTTCGGGAACCGGCTCGTCAGCACCGTCGGCTCCTGGGTGCGGCCGTCGTAGTTGTCCTGGAAGTCGACGGTCTCCTCGTCGATGTCGCGCACCATCTCCATGGCGAGCGGCGACATCTTCGTCTCGGTGTACCGGTGGGCGGCCGCTCCGTCGTTGCCCGGCGAACCGAAGTTGCCCTGGCCGAGCGCCAACGGATAGCGCATCGCCCACGGCTGCACCAGGCGCACGAGCGAGTCGTAGACCGCGCTGTCGCCGTGCGGATGGAACTGGCCCATCACGTCGCCGATCACGCGCGTGCACTTCGAGAACGCCTTGTCCGGACGGTATCCCCCGTCGTACATCGTGTAGATGACCCGGCGGTGCACCGGCTTGAGCCCGTCGCGCACATCGGGCAGCGCGCGGCCCACGATGACGCTCATCGCGTAGTCGAGGTAGGAGCGCTGCATCTCCAGCTGCAGGTCGACCTGGTCGATGCGGCCGTGCACCGCTTCGTCGCGCGGCTCCGTCGCCTCGGTCTCGGCGGCCGAGCCGACCTCGGTGCTGTTCTCTTCGCTCATGGTCTGGTTCTCATCTTTCGTGGATGCGCTTCTCGGGAGGGCTTCCGGTGATCGAGCGAGCGGATCGGGATCGGCGATTCCGACTCCGGCGCGCTGCACTCAACCGGCGTTGCTAGATGTCGAGGAAGCGCACGTCCTTTGCGTTCTGCTGGATGAAGGTGCGTCGCGCATCGACGTCCTCGCCCATGAGGGTGGCGAAGATCTCGTCGGCAGCGGCCGCGTCGTCCATGGTGATCTGTCGCAGGGTCCGGGTCTCGGGGCTCATCGTGGTCTCCCACAGCTCTTCGTAGTTCATCTCGCCGAGGCCCTTGTAGCGCTGCACGCCGCTCTCCTTCTGGAGGCGCTTGCTGTTCTCCGAGCCGAGGGCGAGCAGGGCATCCCGCTCCGCATCGCTGTACGCGTACTCGTGCTCGGCGTTCGTCCACTTGATGCGGTACAGCGGAGGCTGGGCGAGGTACACGTACCCGAGATCGACGAGCGGACGCATGTACCGGAACAGCAGGGTCAGGAGCAGGGTCGTGATGTGCTGGCCGTCGACGTCGGCGTCGGCCATGAGCACGATCTTGTGGTACCTGGCCTTCTCCGGATCGAACTCGTCGCCGATGCCTGCGCCGAACGCCGTGATCATCGCCTGCACCTCGGCGTTGTTCAGCGCCCGGTCGAGACGCGCCTTCTCGACGTTGAGGATCTTGCCCCGCAGGGGCAGGATCGCCTGCGTCTCGGGATTGCGGCCCTGCACGGCGGAACCGCCGGCGGAATCGCCCTCCACGATGAAGATCTCGGAGATCGACGGATCCTTCGACGAGCAGTCCTTCAACTTACCCGGCATGCCGCCCGACTCGAGCAGGCCCTTGCGACGCGCCGTCTCGCGAGCCTTCCGGGCGGCGAGGCGAGCCGTCGCGGCCTGGATCGACTTGCGGATGATGTCCTTGGCCGGCCCGGGATTGCGCTCGAACCAGTCGCCGAGCTGATCCCCCACCACCTTCTGCACGAATGCCTTCGCCTCGGTGTTGCCGAGCTTGGTCTTGGTCTGACCCTCGAACTGTGGCTCCCCCAGCTTCACCGAGATCACCGCGGTGAGGCCCTCGCGCACATCCTCGCCCGAGAGGTTGTCGTCCTTCTCGCGGAGGATGTTCTTCTCGCGAGCGTAACGGTTCACGAGCGTCGTGAGCGCGGCACGGAAGCCCTCTTCGTGGGTGCCGCCCTCGTGGGTGTTGATGGTGTTGGCGAAGGTGTGCACACTCTCGGAGTAGGCCACCGTCCACTGCATCGCGATCTCCGCGGCGATATGGCGATCGGGATCCTCGGATTCGAAGGAGATGATCTCCTCGTTCACCACCTCAGCGCGCTTCGTCGAGTTGATGTGGCGAACGTAGTCCTCGAGACCCTTCTCATACAGGAACTCGTCGTGGGGAGCCGGCGGCGGCACCAGTTCGCCCTCGTCGTTCTCCATCGGATCCTGCGGGCGCAGATCCGTGAGCCGGATCCTGAGGCCCTTGTTGAGGAACGCATACTGCTGGAAGCGGGTGCGCAGCGTCTGATAGTCGAACTCGACGGTCTCGAAGATGTCCGAACTCGGCCAGAAGGTGATCGTCGAACCGGTCTCTTCGGTGGCCTCGCCCTGAGCGAGCGGCGCATCGGGGACGCTGCCGGTGAACGACATGTTCCACGTGAAACCTTGACGCTTGACCTCGACCTCGAAACGGCTCGACAGCGCGTTGACCACGGAGGAACCGACGCCGTGCAGACCACCGGAGACGGCGTATCCGCCGCCGCCGAACTTGCCGCCGGCGTGCAGCACGGTGAGCACGACCTCCACCGTCGACTTCGACGGATCGGAGGAGTGCGGATCAACGGGGATGCCGCGGCCGTTGTCGATGACCCGCACCCCGCCGTCTTCGAGAATCGTCACGTCGATGGTGTCGCAGAACCCGGCGAGGGCCTCATCAACCGAATTGTCGACGATCTCGTATACGAGGTGGTGCAGACCGCGCGGACCGGTCGAGCCGATGTACATGCCAGGACGCTTACGTACCGCTTCGAGTCCCTCGAGCACCTGAATCGCATCGGCGCCGTAGTCTTCCGCGGCCGTAGCCTGTTCTGAACTCATGCCTTGAATAATCCTTTTCTGGGCCTCTCAGCGCGTTTTTCCACGCCGGACACGTCCGCACACCAGCCTATCAAGAATCAGGCCCCGAATGCCCTGTGGCGGCCCCTGTACACCGATATCTGAACGGGGATCGAACCCCCGCGTTAGACGAATTCATCGGATGACCGGTCCTGAATGGTCCGAAGGGGTACGCATCGCATCCATCGAAAGATGTCGACGGGGCGGTTCGGGCTCGCTCCACTTGTTCGAGCGCCTCGAGCGGCGCATCGATGCCCCTTATCCGTAGGTGTCGCGCGGGCCACGACCCTGCACGGTGCGCGGTCCGTGCCGCCAGCTGGGTGCCCCCGGAGCCAGGAAGCGCAGATCCCGGATCTCGGCGTCGGGATAATCGCGCAGCAACCGGGTCAGCATTTCGGCGCGAAGACGTCGCAGCTCGGTCGCCCAGGTCGTCGAGTCGCACTGCACCTGCAGCACGCCATTGCTGATCCCGAGCACGGAAGTGTGCTCCGCCGTCGCCTCTCCCGCGAACTCCGGCCATTCGACCAGCAGCCTGGCCTGCTCCAACTCGACGCTCCACCCCATGTCGGTCGCGACTGTGCTCAGCACGTCTCCGAGAGCGCGGGGATCCCGACCCCAGCCGAACGGCTTGCCCTCGGCGCCGTCCGAGACGACCCGGCGCCTGCGACGCACCGGCGCTCCTCGCCACACCGCCTTCGCCCGCAGATAGGCGTCGGTGGCGAAGCTCTTCTCACCCGCGGACTGCATCACTCCACCGCCTCCAGGATCTCGCCGGCCTCGATGCGCACTCGACGCCAGGCGACGCCGTCGGGCACGTCCTCCTCGACCGCTGCGGTGACGATGACCTGCTCGAAATCGCTGACGGCGACCATCAGGCGCTCCCTGCGCAAGGCGTCGAGCTCGGCGAAGACGTCGTCCAGAATGATCACCGGGTCGCCGGCCGGTGACTCCTCGCGCAGCACCGAGGCCAGCGCCGTCTTCAGCGACAGCGCGAACGACCAGGATTCCCCGTGGCTCGCGTATCCCTTTACGGGAAGCTCGTTGAGCGAGAGCAGCAGGTCATCCCGATGCGGACCGACGAGCGTCACGCCTCGCTCGAGCTCCCGGGATCTCACAGCGCGCAGCGCATCGTGGAACTGAGCCGCCAGCGTTTCACGTGAAACACTCACCGCTTCATCGGAGCTGCTCGTTTCACGTGAAACATCGCCCCCGGCGACAGCACCGGCCAGGGCGACGGACACGGACTCGCTCAGTCGCAACTCCGGCCGATGATCCTGATCCACCAGGCGCCGGTACCCTTCTCGCAATGGGGAACCGAGATCCCTGATCAACTCCCGCCGCGCCAGCATGATCTGCGTGCCGTACTCGACCAGCTGCTCGTCCCAGATGCCGAGCGTCGACTCGATCGCGCTCCCCGCACGCCCGCCTCGAGCCGATTTCAGCAGTGAAGTGCGCTGCCGCACCACGCGCTCGTAGTCCGCCAGCGCCCCTGCAGCGACGGGATGCCGCGCCACGAGCGCGTCGTCGAGAAAACGCCGGCGCCCTGAGGGCTCTCCACGAACGATCCCCAGGTCTTCCGGCACGAACGCGACCGCCGCGAACCACCGCGTGACCTCGCGCGGACGCACCGCGTTGCGATTCACCTGAGCGCGATTCGGCCGATCCCGGTTCAGCTGGAGCTCGACCATCACCTCGCGCTCGGTCGCCACCATCTTCATCCGAGCGAT
The DNA here is from genome assembly GCA_047606985.1 of Leucobacter sp. Lineage (GTDB taxonomy): Bacteria > Actinomycetota > Actinomycetes > Actinomycetales > Microbacteriaceae > Leucobacter. The sequence goes on from JASGDX010000302.1 coordinate 5,520, forward strand.
CGCGGCCTCTGCGCCGGCGCGGATCAACGGGGCATCGCTGCTCACCCGATGTGATCGCAGCGTCGCGAAATACGCGATCGCCTCGACGAGGTTCGTCTTCCCCTGACCGTTGCGGCCGATGAGCAGATTCGGGCCGGATGCCAGTTCGAGCTCCGCCGAGCGGTAGTTGCGGAAGTCGACGAGCGAGAGGTGCGCGACCCGCATCGCCCTCCCCTTACCGCAGCAGGAGGTTCGGCTGGAGCAGGTAGCGGAAGCTCGCCTCGTCGGCGTCATCCTTGCTGCGCTGGCTCGTGATGAGCACCGGTCCGGGCTTGCCGGGGTTGTCGGTGCGGGTGAAGGCGATGCGCGCGAACTCGGCGTGCGTCGACCGGAGTCCGTCGAGCAGGAACTGGGGCTTCAGCGACACCACCATGTCGTCGCCGAAGAGATGGGCGTCGACCGTCTCGGAGGCCTGGGCCGACTCGGTGCCGGCGGCCTCGAGCGTCACAGAGCCCTCGACGAAGGAGAAGCGGAGGGCCGCCTCGCGCTCGAGCACGAGACCGACGCGTCCGACCGCCTCGACCAGCTCGCCCGTGTTGACGACGGCGTAGTTGTCGACGCTCTCGGGGAACAGTCGTCCCACCGGCGGGTAGTTGCCCTTGATCAACAGCGACGTCACCGTCTTGGATCCGCCGGTGAAGGCCACCAGCTCCCGCTCGGCGTCCTTGATGATCGAGACCTGCACCTGACCGTCGCCGGAGAAGGTCTTGCCGACCTCGGTCACGATCTTCGAGGGCACCAGGGCTGTGAGCGACGGCTGCTCGCTCTGGTTCTCCCAGTCGATGCTGCGGGTGGCGACGCGATACCGGTCGGTGGCGGTCAGGGTCAGCGAGTTCTCGTTCACCTCGAACTGCACGCCCGTGATCACCGGGGTCACGTCGTCCTTGGACGCGGCAAGGGATACCTGCGCGATGGCGTCGGCGAAGGCGTCGGCAGGCACCGATCCCGAAACCGTGTCGACGCGAGGAACCTGCGGGTACTCCTCCACCGGCATCGCGGGGAGGCTGAACGACGCGGAACCGCAGCGCACCTCGACGCGGCTCTCGAGCAGGGAGACCTCGACGTCGGCATGCGGGAGCCGCTGCGCGATCTCGCTCAGCAGGCGGCCCGAGACGAGTGCGCGACCCGCCTCCGTCACCTCCGCGGTGACACTCGTGCGTGCGGACACCTCGTAGTCGAAGGACGACACCGTGAGACGGTCCCCCTCGGCCTCGATGAGGGCGCCGCTCAGCAGGGGCTGGGTGGGACGCTGCGGCAGCAGCTTCACCGCGAACGACACGGCTTCGCTGAACACGTCACGGTTGACGGTGAATCGCATCTGTCTTCCCTCCCACGCGCACCTGCGTGCGCCTGACCTGTCGGTTCACAATCTTTGCATACTCGGCGGCTCGGAGCATCCGCGATCGGCGTGGTGAGCGGGTGCGCACCGACACGGACCGCAGCCGAGTGCGTGATCGAATGCCCGGAAAAAGAGATTGGGGTGTTAACAGTGTTAACGCTTGTGGAAACTGTGGATAACTTGCTCCTGCGCAGTGTTTCCTAGAGAACTACATCTTTGTGAGTTGTTGGCGGGCTCGGGATGACTCGACCGCCGCGGAATGATGCGGAAGTGACACGGCTCGTCCGATTCCACAGGCGAACCGGATCCCTCCACAGATTCGCCCCGGTTCTCCCCAACTATCCACACTTTGCCTGGAACCTGTGGATAAGCGGGGGAGATTTCGCCTAACGCGAGCCCTGCTTGATGCGGGTGGTGAGCTCTTGCACCTGGTTGTAGATCGACCGCCGCTCGGCGATGAGCTGGGAGATCTTCTTGTGCGCGTACATCACCGTGGTGTGATCCCGTCCCCCGAAGAGCTGGCCGATCTTCGGCAACGAGAGCGGTGTCAGTTCGCGGCACAGGTACATGGCGATCTGCCTGGCGGTCGCGATCTGCTGGGCGCGGGTCGGGCCGTACAGGTCGTCGATCGAGAGGTCGAAGTACTCGGCGGTCTTGCTGATGATGTCGGAGGGCTGCACCTCGTTGTCGGCGTCGAGGGTGATGAGATCCTTCAGCACGGTGTGCACGAGCGCCATGTCGATGCGCTGCTGGTTCAGGCTCGCGTACGCGGTCACGCGGATCAGGGTGCCCTCGAGCTCGCGGATGTTGGAGGAGAACTTGCTCGCGATGAACTCGAGGATGCTGTAGTCGATCTCGAGGTTCTCGCGCTGCGCCTTCTTGCGGAGGATCGCGATGCGGGTCTCGAGGTCGGGCGCTTGGATGTCGGTGAGCAGACCCCACTCGAAGCGCGAGAGCATGCGCTCCTCGAAGCCGCGCAGCTGCTTCGGCTGCACATCGCTCGTGATCACCACCTGCTTGTTGTGATCGTGCAGCGTGTTGAAGGTGTGGAAGAAGGCCTCCTGGGTCTCGACCTTGTCCTCGAGGAACTGGATGTCGTCGACGAGCAGGATGTCGACACTGCGGTAGCGCGCGTGGAACGCGGCGCCCTGATTGTTGGCGATGGAGTTGATGAAGTCGTTCGTGAAGTCCTCGGAGCTCACGTAGCGCACGCTGACATCGGGGTAGAGTTCGCGCGCGTAGTGCCCGATCGCGTGCAGCAGGTGGGTTTTGCCGAGGCCGGAGTCGCCGTAGACGAACAGCGGATTGTAGGCCCGCGCGGGCGCCTCGGCGACGGCGACGGCCGCGGCGTGGGCGAAGCGGTTCGACTGGCCGATCACGAAGCTGTCGAAGCGGTACTTCTCATTCAGGCGGCTCGCGAGCGGGGTCTCTGCGCCGTGCCTGCGGCGGGGCTCGTCGACGGGCCGGTGGCTCTCGTGGCGGGGCGCGGCGATAGCGTCGAAGTGTGGCGCCTCCTCATGCGTGGCCTGGGCGGCGGGATCGGGATCGGGATCGGCGGGCTCGTGCTCGAGCGTCGGGTGGGCCTCCTCGTCGACGATCACCACGAAGTTCTCGATCTGAGCCCCCGCCGGCATCGCGGCGATCGCCGACATGATGGCCGGCCGCAGACGGCTCTCGAGGAGCTTGAGCGTGAACTCGTAGGGCACGGCGAGGTACAGGGTGCCCGCCGCGATGCCTCGGGGGATGGCGAGAGCCACCTGAGCGCCGTTCGCCGGTCCGACCGAGGGATCCGCCATCACGGCCCGGGTCACATCGGCCCAGACCCTCTGCAGTTCGTCATCAGTCACGCGTCTACCCGGCTCGTCGAAGTGATTGGAAGAAAGACGATGTCATACCCAAAGTTATCCACAAGGGCAAGGCCGAAGATTCCCGGAATCCCGGGAGAATAGTGGCGGCCGAAGAACACCTGCGCCCACGTTAGTCACAGATTTGTCCACAGACAAGTCTCGTGCTGAAGCGCAGGTCGAAGCTTCGATGCCGGCCGCGGGGCGCCTCGCGGAGCCGCCCCGACCGCCGGCAGCTTTGACTGGATCGCGGTTGTGGCGTAAAGTGAATACCTTGTATGGGCGCTCGCCTCGCGCGAGCTTGCCCAGATCCGACTTCCTCGATGCCGCCGAGCAGCGGGGATCTGTTCCATAAGTCACGGAGTCTTTTCATGAGCAAGCGAACCTTCCAGCCCAATAACCGCCGGCGCGCCAAGGTGCACGGTTTCCGCGCCCGCATGCGCACCCGCGCCGGTCGCGCCATCGTGGCCGCTCGTCGCGGCAAGGGCCGCGCGAAGCTCACCGCGTAGTCGCCCTTCGCCCGGATCCGATCGTGCCTGCGAGGCAGCATCGCGTCACCCGGGGTGAGGATTACCGGCGCGCAGTGCGATCCGGTCGCCGCGTGGGAGGTGCGTTCTGCATCACCCACGCGGTTTTGCGTGCATCGGGCGATCCGGCCCGCTTCGGCTTCATCGTATCGAAGGCCGTCGGCAACGCCGTGACGCGCAACCTGATCCGGCGCCGCATGAAGACGGTGGTGGAGCGTCGGATCCACGCGGGAATCGGGGCGGTGGACGTGGTGTTCCGCGCGCTCCCCGCGATCGCGGCCGCTCCCTTCGACGAACTCGAGCGGGAGATGAACCGGGCGCTCGATCGTGTGGAGCGCGAGCTCCTCGGATCGGATCGCGGTTGATGCGCCCGCTCGCCGAGATTTGGCTGCTGCCCCGCAACGCGGCGATCGCCTGCATGCAGGTCTACCGCAGCCTGGTCTCGCCCCTGTACGGGCAGGTATGCAGGTATCATCCATCCTGTTCCCGGTACGCTTTGGAGGCGTACCAGCTGCGCGGCTTCCTCGTCGGCACCGCACTCACCGTGTGGCGCCTGCTGCGGTGCAATCCCTTCACACCCGGCGGCATCGATGACGTGCCGGTCGGGCGCCCCCAGAGCTTCATGATCAACTCCCGCGGCTTCGTCCGCCCCATCGAGCGAAAGGCCTGATCCCGGTGGACTTCTTCGAAACCATACTCTGGCCGCTGCGCTGGCTCGTCGAGCTGGTGCTGTGGGCCTGGCACTGGCTGTTCACCGCGATGGGCATGGATCCCTCCTCGGGTACCACCTGGCTGCTCTCGATCATCGGCCTCGTGGTGGTGGTGCGTTCGGCGCTGATCCCCGTGACGGTGCGGCAGATCAAGTCGCAGCGGCGCATGATGGATCTCGCGCCCGATATGAAGAAGATCCAGGACAAGTACAAGGGCAAGAAGGATCAGTTCTCGCGCGAGGCCATGAGCCGGGAGACGATGGCGCTGTACAAGAAGCACGGCACCAACCCCTTCGCCTCGTGCCTGCCGATCCTCATCCAGATGCCGGTCTTCTTCTCGCTGTTCTATGTGCTGCGCCACGCGGCCGAGCAGACCACGGGCATCGGCTTCATGAACGCGCAGCTCACGAAGAACTTCTACAACGCCGAGCTCTTCGGCGTGGCCCCGCTGCGCATGAACTTCAGCCAGGCCTGGGAAGCGCAGAACTGGACCGTGATCATCATCCTCGGCGCGATCATGGTGCTGATGATCGTCTCGCAGTTCTTCACGCAGCTGCAGATCATGTCGAAGAACGTCTCCGACGAGACGAAGAATTCCCCCATGTACCGCCAGCAGCGGATCATGCTGTACATCATCCCCTTCGCATTCCTGTTCTCGGGCTTTACCTTCCCGCTGGCCCTCAACGTCTACTGGTTCAGCTCGAACCTGTGGACCATGGCCCAGCAGGCCATCGTGATCCGCAACATGCCGACCCCCGGCAGCGAGGCCTGGCGCAAGCGACAGGAGCGCCTGAAGGCCAAGGGGAAGATGACCGATGATGAGAAGCGGGCTCAGGCCCTCGGCACCCCTCTGCCCGAGCAACAGCCGCAGGGCCAGCGCCAGCAGCCGATCAGCGCCAAGCGCGCCAAGAAGAAGAACAAGTGAGGCATCGTGAGCACTGAGCAGACGACGGCGGGTCGAACGGACGAAGAACTGAGCCTCGAGGAGCTCGAGGCCGACGGCGATCTCGCGGCAGACTACATCGAGGGACTGCTCGACATCGCCGATCTCGACGGCGACATCGACATCGATGTGGCGAACGGCCGCGCGTACGTGTCGGTGACGGGCGGCGGTGAGGATCTCGATCGCATCGCCTCCCCCGACGCCGTGCAGGCGCTGCAGGATCTGACCCGCCTCGCGGTGCAGGCGAAGACCGGCCGGTTCTCGCGTCTCATCGTCGATATCGGCGGATCGCGCGACGCACGTGCCGGAGAGCTCAAGCGCATGGTCGATGCCGCCGTGGCGCAGATCGCCGCCGGCCGCGACGAGGTGGAGCTCGAGCCGATGTCGTCGTACGAGCGCAAGCTGGTGCACGACGAGGTCGCCGAGCGCGGCTATCACTCGCAGTCGCGGGGCGAGGGCCGGGATCGCCGACTCGTCATCAGCCGCGCCTGAGACCGCTCCGGTGTTTCACGTGAAACGTCTGAGGAATCCGCAGTGACGAACGCCGCGGAGATCGAGCGGGAGCCCGCAGCTGCCGCCGGAATCGCCGGCGCTCGCATCGATGTGCTGCGCGAGTTCGCTCGGGATCTCGCCGAGCGCGGCGAGGAGCTCGGCCTCATCGGGCCGCTCGAGCCGCCGCGGCTCTGGACCCGCCATATTCTCAACAGCGCCGTGCTGGCGCCGCTCGTGCGGAGCGGAGGCCGGGTGGTGGACATCGGCACGGGTGGTGGGATGCCCGGTCTCGTGCTCGCCATCGTGCGCCCCGATGCGCACTTCCTGCTGATCGAGCCGATGGAGCGCCGCTGCAACTGGCTGAACGAGCAGATCGATCGCCTGGGGATCGAGAACGCCGAGGTGCGTCGCGGCAGGGCCGAAGAGTTCCACGGCGCCTTCGAGACGGATCAGGTGACCGCCCGGGCTGTGACCGCACTGCGCAAACTCGTGCCGATCGCCGCTCCCCTGCTGCACGACGGCGGTGAGATGCTCTTCCTCAAGGGCAGTTCGGTGCAGAACGAGATCGACGCCGCCGAGAAGGCGCTGCGCAAGTACCGGGTGAGCGAGGTCGCGGTGGAGGAACTCGGCGCCGGTCAGCTCGATGAGACGACCCGGGTGTTTCGGGCTAAAATCGATAGACATGGCTGAAGCGGAGAAGTCGCTCGTCGGCGACCACCTCGCCGATAAGGTCAGGCGACGGCGCAAACTCGCCGAGACGGTGTCCCCTCTGCCGGATCGTCCCCGTGTGATCACGGTCTCGAATCAGAAGGGCGGGGTCGGCAAGACCACCACCACGGTCAATCTCGCCTCAGCACTGGCGCGGCGCGGCGCCAACGTGCTGGTGATCGACCTCGACCCCCAGGGCAACGCCTCCACGGCCCTCGGCGTGCACCACCGGCCCGAGGTGACGAGCGTCTACGACGTGCTGCTCGGCGACAGCGCCCTCGATGAAGCGCTCCAGCCGACCACGGACCACGAGAACCTCGACTGCGTGCCGTCCACGATCCACCTCGCCGGCGCCGAGATCGAACTGGTGTCGCTCGTGGCGCGCGAGCAGCGGCTGCGCACCGCACTGCAGGCCTTCCTTTCGGAGTCGGAGCGCGCCTATCACTACGTCTTCATCGACTGCCCGCCGTCCCTCGGGCTGCTCACGGTCAATGCCTTCGTCGCGGCCGACGAGGTGCTGATCCCGATCCAGTGCGAGTACTACGCACTCGAGGGGCTGAGTCAGCTGCTCGGCAACATCCAGCTGATCCAGAAGCACCTCAATCCGGGGCTGCGCGTCTCGACGATCCTGCTCACCATGTACGATGCCCGCACGAACCTCGCGCAGGAGGTGGCGGGCGAGGTGCGTACGCACTTCCCCGAGCAGGTGCTGAGCGCGGTGATCCCGCGCTCCGTGCGCATCTCGGAGGCGCCCAGCTACGGGCAGACGGTGCACGCCTACGACGGCGCGTCGATCGGCGCTCTGGCGTATCTCGAGGCGGCGGCCGAGATGGCGGAGCGGGGTGCGGGATCGCCGAGCGCGGCGGACGATGGCACGAACGGCAACACGAACACCGATAGCGGAGAGGCGTAGCGCATGGCGACGAAGAAGCGAGGCGGGCTCGGTCGCGGGATCGGGGCGCTCATCCCCCAGTCGCCGTCGACCGGCGATCGCCCGGTCGACGTGTTCTTCCCGGCGAGCGGGAGTGCGGCGGCCACGACCGAGAGCCCGGCGAGCGCTGCGGATCCGGCCGTCGAGAGTGCGCTGCAGGAGGTGCCGGGCGCGCAGCTGACCAAGCTCCCCGTGGCGGACATCGTGCCCAACCGGTTGCAGCCGCGCACCGAGTTCGATGAGGACGCGCTGGAGGAGCTGACGCACAGCGTGCGCGAGTTCGGCGTGTTCCAGCCGATCGTGGTGCGCGCGATCGAGCCGGCCCCCGCTGCGGGCGAGCCGCGTTACGAACTCATCATGGGCGAGCGCCGCCTGCGGGCCTCGAAGCGCGCAGGCCTCGAGATGATCCCCGCGATCATCCGCAGCACCGCCGACGAGCACATGCTGCGCGACGCGCTGCTCGAGAACCTGCACCGCGCGCAGCTCAACCCGCTCGAGGAGGCGTCGGCCTACCAGCAGCTGCTCGCCGACTTCGGCATCACCCAGGAGCAGCTGGCCGAGCGCATCGGCCGTTCGCGCCCGCAGATCTCGAACACGATCCGCCTGCTGCGCCTGCCCGAGCCGGTGCAGACGCGGGTGGCTGCCGGCGTGCTCTCCGCGGGTCACGCGCGCGCGATCCTCTCGCTCGACGGAGATGCTGAGGCCATGCAGCGCCTGGCCGACAAGATCGTCAACGAGGGCCTCTCGGTGCGCGCGGCCGAGGCAGTCGCCTCCGAGGAGCCGAAGCGCAAGGCGCCCAAGCCGCGCGCCGGCGGCGTGCAGGCGCAGCTGGGCGAGATCGCCGAGCGCCTCGGCGATCGCTTCGACACCCGCGTCGCCGTAAAACTTGGCGCCAAGAAAGGCCAGATCATCATCGATTTCGCGACGATCGCCGACCTCAAGCGCATCCTCGCCGAGCTCGACGATCCCGGCTTCGGCTGAGTCGTATCGAGATGAGCCCCGCGCAGCCGAAGGGCTGGCGGTGTCGCCGGGCAGACGGGGCGTGGGGACGCGAAACGACCGGTGAATCGCGCGTTCTTCGAACTCGTCGAGATGAGCGGAATGAGCCGGAGGCGCAGGATCTTGACCGGGTCTGTGGTGCGATGTCCTGCTCCTGCGGAGGTCCTGCTCCTGTGGAGGTGGGATGGCGTCCGATGGTTTCTGCCTCTGTACCTGCGCGTGCTCTCGTGCTTGACTGGCGGCATGACTGCAGAGAGCAAGGTCGTATCGGCCGAGCGCGAGGTCGCAGCGGACGCCGCGACGATCTTCGAGCTGATCGCGGATCCTGCGCAGCAGCCGCGCTGGGACGGCAACGGAAACCTCGTCGAGGCGGCTCCGGACCAGCGGGTGCGCGCCGTCGGCGACGTGTTCGTGATGCGCATCCACAACGGGGAGAACCGCGACAACCACGTCGTCGAGTTTGAGGAGGGGCGCAGGATCGCGTGGAAGCCGGCTCCTCCCGGCGCTGAGCCGCCGGGGCACTTGTGGCGGTGGGAGGTGGAGCTGCTGCCCGGCGGCTCGCTCGTGCGCCACACCTATGACTGGAGCGGCCTCACCGACGAGGGGCGCTTCGCGCGCGCCCGCCAGAACACCTCCGAGGCGCTGCTGGCGTCGATCGACCGCCTCGCCGCCATCGCGGAGGCCTGAGCGGCCCACCCCGCCGCACCGTCCTTCCCGCCGCACCGTCCTTCCCGTCTGCCGAGTGAACGCTGCCGAGTACGACTCCCGGCAGCACCCTCCCGGCAGCGCCCTCCCGAAGGGCTAGCGGTCGCCCCGGTATCCGAGCACCTCGAGCACCGCGTGGATGCTCTGCGAGAGAAGCTCTTCGTCGATGGGCGGAAGCCCGGGGATCACCACCCGCATGATGAGCGGTCCCGTGAGGAGGTCGGCGATCCACGCAGGATCACCGGCGGCGTCGATCTCTCCCCTGGCTACGGCGCGGTCGAGGATGATCCGCGTATAAGCCCGTCGAGGTGCGAGATAGTCGCGGAAGAACGGTGCGCCGACCTCGGGGTCGGCTTCGAGATGCGCGAGCCATCCGGTGAATCCTCTGGTGACCACCGGGTCTGTGAAGAGGATCCGTTGTCGGCGCTGCACCTCTGTCAGGTCGCCGACGAGGCTGCCAGTGTCGATGTCCTCGTCGGTGCCGTGGCGGGAGGCGAGGATGCGCGGCACCACCTCCGCGAGGTTCTTGAACCGCCGGTAGAACGCGGGCTTGTTCGTGCCCGCACGTGCGACGACCTCATCGACGGTGGCGGCCGCATATCCGCGTTCGGCGACGAGCTCGGCCATGGCCCGAATGATGCTGTCGTCCACCGAGTTCTTGCGAGGGCGGCCGGATCGAGTCATAGTATTACTCATAGTAACGTAAATCTGAAGATCAAGAGAGCTGAGCGCGGATATGTACAAGAGAATCGTCAGGGCCAAGGTGCGGTCCGTCTTCGAGCGGATCAACGCGGGAGACTACATGACGATGGTCGACGGGCTCGCCTCGGCGTTCGAGTACCGCTTTCACGGCGATCACGCGCTCGGCGGGCGCCGCACCACGCGCGAGTCGATGGTCCGCTGGTGGGAGCGCACGCTCGACCTGCTTCCGGGCGCCCGCTTCAAACTGCGCGACATTCTGGTCAACGGCGGCCCCTGGCGCACTCGGATCGCCGTCCGAGCGTCGATCTCGGGCGATCTTCCGGGCGACGCACGATACGAGAACACGGTCTTCCAATTCATGACCCTCGTGTGGGGCAAGGTCGTGTCCGTGGAGACGCTCGAAGACCTCCAGGTGCTCGACCGCGCGCTCGCGACGGTCGCGGAGGCTGGCAAGCCCGAAGCCCTCGCCGCGCCGATCACCGATCGCATGGTGTGATCGGAGGCGAAGCGACGGCCGGAAGCGCTGCGCTCCTCATCCGACCGACGGGTGCGGAAGAACCGCTCGTCGAGCGAGGAACGAAGTCGAGATGACCGGCTCGAGGGGCTCGGCGATGCCGGTGCGCGGGCGGCTGTTGCGATACCTCGAAGGGCTCAGCACAGGCCGTGCTCGCGCTTGCATAATCGCCGACCCTGCCCGAGCCCGCGACCGAGATGAATCCCGCCGCGAGGAGGAACGGACTCAGATGATCCCGTTCAGGTGCTCCTCGATCATGGGCTTCGGCATCGCCCCGATGATCTCGCGCACCTCCTCGCCGTTCTTGAAGACCTTCATCGCGGGGATGGAGGTGATGCGGTACTCGGCCGCGAGGCCCGGGTTCTCGTCGACGTTGAGCTTGACGATGCGGAGCTTGCCCTCCTGCTCGGCCGCGATCTGATCGAGCACCGGTGCGACGGCGCGGCAGGGACCGCACCAGGCGGCCCAGAAGTCGACCAGAACGGGGATCGGGCTCTGCAGCACGACCTTGTCGAAGGTGCCCTCGTCGACGGTGATGGCTTCTGACATGAGTTCTCTCCTTCATAGTCCGCTCATCGTGCCTGTCGAGCTGAGCGGGGGTGTGCCCCTCGACGGACTCGGGGAACGGTGGGTGCTGTTCGGTTGTGCCGGGCGGGGATGCCGGCTCGTGCGCGCTCGCGGGCCGCGGCTCTCAGACCGCGGCTTCGGCGAGTCGATCCGCCTTCGACGCCAGGTAGTGCTCGGCGTCGAGCGCGGCGACGGTGCCCGACGCGGCCGCGGTGACGGCCTGGCGGTAGGTCGGGTCGACGACGTCGCCCGCGGCGAAGACGCCCGCGGCGGAAGTGCGGGAGCTGCGTCCCTGCACGGCGACGGTGCCGTCCTCGGCGAGGTCGAGCTTGCCGTGCACGAGGTGGGTGCGGGGATCGTTGCCGATGGCGATGAAGAGGCCCTCGACGGGCAGCTCGCTCTCGGCGCCGTCGACCGTGCTGCGCAGGGTGACGCTCGAGAGCTGGGCATCGCCGTGGATGGCGGCGATCTCGGAGTTCCAGACGAACTCGATCTTCTCGTTGTCGATGGCGCGCTGCTGCATGATCTTGGAGGCCTTGAGCTCGTCGCGGCGGTGGATCACGTAGACCTTCTCGGCGAAGCGGGTGAGGAAGGTGGCCTCCTCCATCGCGGAGTCGCCGCCGCCCACGACCGCGATGGTCTTCTCGCGGAAGAAGAAGCCGTCGCAGGTGGCGCACCACGAGACGCCGTGGCCCGAGAGGCGGTCCTCGTCGGGGAGGCCGAGCTTGCGGTAGGCGGAGCCGGTCGCGTAGATGACGGCGCGGGCCTCGTGCACGCTGCCGTCGCCGATGGTGATGCGCTTCACGTCGCCCGAGAAGTCGACCTCGGTCACGTCCTCGTACAGCACCTCGGTGCCGAAGCGCTCGGCCTGCTCCTGCATCTTCTGCATGAGATCGGGGCCCTGAACGCCCTCGGGGAAGCCGGGGAAGTTCTCGACGTCCGTGGTGTTCATCAGCTCGCCGCCGATGGCGACGGAGCTGGCGAACAGCACCGGCTTCAGCCCGGCTCGCGCCGCGTAGATGGCGGCAGTGAAGCCGGCGGGGCCTGAGCCGATGATGATGATCTGGTGCATGACCCTCCTCGGGCGCGGATACGGATCTGGCGCGGCCGGGGCCGCGCACGGGGTACAACCCATCCTAGGGCGACGCTATTCCGCGGAAGCCGTGGACGGATCCGCGGCTGCGCGGCCGCGTCGGCGCACGCTGCGCCAGATGCCGAAGCCGAGCAGCAGGGCGGCCAGCGCGCCGAGGACGCCGAGCGCAACGGTCTCGACGCTGCTGCTGATCGCGATGGGGAGCGTGCTGGTGAACACGGTGAGATCGCCGCCGGTCGAGGAGACCGTGACCACGAGGCCCGACTCGCCCGACGAGACGCGGCTGCGCACGGACACGAGCACGCGCTCCGTCGCCTCGGCGGGCACCACGATGTCGGTGAAGCGGCGCTCGGGCACGGACAGCGCGGCGGATGCTGGATCCGCCTGCACGGTGACGACGGCGTCGAACGGCAGCGCGTTGCGCAGCTGCACGGGGACCCGGCTGGAGCTGCCCACGAGCTGCGTGTGCTGGGTGCTGATGACGCGGATGCCGTCGAGCAGCTCGGAATCGCGCTCGCGGAATCGCGCGGCGACGTCGGCGAAGTCGACGTCGCTCGCGGCGTAGCGGGTGGAGAACAGCTCGAGCAGGCGAGCGCGCTGGTAGCCGCTGAGGTACTCGGGGTGGGCGAGCACCGCGCCCAGATCGGTGACCGAGGACTCGCGGTCTACGGCGGATCCCAGCAGATCGACGCGGCTCTCGGAGGCTCCGTCCTCCGTCTCTTCCTCATCCGCGGTCTCGGGCGCGCGCAGGGCGGCCGTGCCCTCGGGGAGCTCTGCGATCGGGGTCGCCTCGACCCACGGGAGCGAGCCGAGCATGTCGAGGAGCAGCGAGGGATCCTCGGCATCGCCCGTCGCGCCGCGGTCGAGGCCGAGCAGCAGCCCGTCCGTGCCCGCCTGCTCGGCGAACGCCAGCTGCGCCGCGAGTCGCGCCGATCCCGCCGCTCGCTCGGTCTCGGTCGGTGCGGAGAGCGCGTCGCGGGCGGCGTCCCCGAGGGCGGCGTCGGTGACCAGGGCCGACCCCTGCGTGAGGTCGACTCTGGGGCCGCCGGTCGCGACGACGTTGTCGGATCCGAGCACGACCGTTTCGACGCCCGCTGAGCGCAGCAACTCGAGGGTGGCTGCGTCGACCGCGTTCTCGGCGGGCCAGGCTGCCGAGTCGCCCCGTGGCCACGCCGTGAGCTGCTCGAGCGTGGGCAGCACCGCCTCGGGATCGACGGGTGCGGGATCGGCGTCGCCGGTCGCGGGCTCGGACGCCGCCGCACCATCCGCCGAAGTCTGCGCGGCGGATCCCGAGTCTCCTCCCGCGGCGTCGGTCTGCTGCCCGTCCGTCTGCTGCGCCTCCGCTGCGGCGGAGGCCGTCGCGCCGTCCGCCTCGGCCCCGTCCGCGCTCGCCGCCGGGAAGGTCCCGAAGCGCGACACGAAGTCGAGGCTGCTCGGGGCGAGCAGAGAGGTGAAGCCGAGCGCGGCCTGCGCCGCGGGATCGGCGTCGGCGAACTGCAACAGGAAGCTGGGCAGCGCCGTGTGCTCGAGCTGGGAGAGGAAGAGGCGCGCGGCCTCGGGCGCGTCCTCGCCGTACGCCCGGATCCCGGCGACGACCCTGGGGTCGATGGCGAGGGTGGCCCTGCGATCGCGGGCTGAGGCGAGCAGCCGATCCCAGACGGGGACGAGGTCGTCGAGCTGCGCGCGGGTGGGCAGCGTGCGGATCTCCTCGGGCAGCACGAGCGGCACGATCACGCCGAGGCGCAGGGATGCCTCGGCCGATACGACC
>JASGDX010000303.1:0-11078 GCA_047606985.1 Leucobacter sp.
CCCGGCTCCGCCGCGCCGGGTCCGGCGGTGCTCTGCTCTGCGCGCGGTGCCGCGGGGAGGTGGTCGCTCATGCCTCCATCCAAGCAGCCGCGACCGGCGCGCGCCTCCGACCAAAGGATGAGGCGCGCCTGCACCCTTCGGCCGATCCGCGCGTCCGCGCCCGGCACGAAGCTGGCCTCATGGACTTCCTCACCGCCCTCCCCCTGCCGATCGCCCTGATCGTTCTCGCGCTCGTCGACGGGCTCAGCGTCGGCACCCTCCTCATCCCGCTCTTCTTCCTGGTCGCTCCAGGCAGACCGCGCGTGCGGAGGATCCTGCTCTACCTCGGCACGATCACAGGGTTCTACTTCCTCGTCGGCGTGCTCTTCACGCTCGGGATCGTGAGCGCGATCCACATCGGCCGCGACTTCCTCGGCTCACCGGCGGGCCAGTGGTCGCTGCTCGCGGTCGGACTCGCGATGCTCGGCGCCGGCATCTGGATCGGCGAGCGCCACTCCCGGCGCAAGAAGCGCGCGGCGGCCGGCGATGCCGATGGGCTGCAGGGCGACGCCCGCCTGCTGCGCTGGCGCGAGCGCGTGCTCGACCCGCGCACGAGCGGCGCGGCCGTCGCAGGCGTGGCCCTTGCCGCCGGGCTCGTCGAGGTCGCGAGCATGCTCCCCTACCTGATCGGCATGACGATGATCGCCGACGCGCCCGTCGGCATGATCGCGCGATTCGGTCTGCTCGCCGGGTACTGCCTCGTCATGATCGTGCCGGCGCTCCTGCTGCTGGGAGCGAGAATCGCGGCCGCCCGCGCGATCGAGCGGCCCCTGCAGCGCTTCACCGCGTGGATGCAGCGCACCGGGGCCGAGAACACCTCCTGGATCCTCGGCATCATCGGGTTCCTGCTCGCCCGCGCGGCGTTCACCGAGCTGGGGCTGCGGCTGCCGTTCGTGGGGTGACGCGGAGCAGGCGGCCCCGCGCGGTCCGCCGTGCTCCCGGCCCCGATCCCGGTGCCGGCTCCGATCACGGCCCCGATCCCGATCCAGATCCCGGTGCCGGCTCCGATCACGGTGCCGGCCCGAACGGTAAGGCCCGGTCGGATCCTGGGATCCGACCGGGCCTCGATGTCGCAGCGGATGATGCGGGTCGCGCGTTTACAGCTGCGCGAACGCGGCCCTCAGCAGCTCGGCGGCCTCGGTCGGGGTCTTGCCGACCTGCACCCCGGCGGCCTCGAGGGCCTCCTTCTTGGCTTGGGCGGTGCCCGCCGAGCCCGACACGATGGCGCCGGCGTGACCCATCGTCTTGCCCTCGGGGGCGGTGAAGCCCGCCACGTAGCCGACGACCGGCTTGGTCACGTTGGCCTTGATGAACTCGGCCGCCCGCTCCTCGGCGTCGCCGCCGATCTCGCCGATCATGACGATCGCCTTCGTCTCAGGATCGGCCTCGAACGCGGCGAGCGCGTCGATGTGCGTGGTGCCGATGACGGGGTCGCCGCCGATGCCGATGGCGGTCGAGAAGCCGAGATCGCGCAGCTCGAACATCATCTGGTAGGTGAGCGTGCCCGACTTCGAGACGAGGCCGATCGGCCCCTTGCCCGTGATCGTCGCGGGCGTGATGCCGGCGAGCGCCTCGTCGGGCGTGATGATGCCGGGGCAGTTCGGGCCGATGATGCGGGTCTTGCCGCCGGTGGCCTTCGCGTGCGCCCAGAGCTCGGCCGAGTCCTTGACCGGCACGCCCTCGGTGATGATGACGAGCAGGCCGATGCCGGCGTCGATGGCCTCGATCGCCGCGTCCTTGGTGAAGGCCGGGGGCACGAAGGCGACCGACACGTCGGCGCCGGTCTCGGCGATCGCCTCGGCGACGCTCGCGAACACCGGCAGCTCGACGGCGTTGCCGTCCTTGTCCGTGTGCGAGACGGTCGTACCGGCCTTGCGCGCGTTCACGCCGCCGACGATATTGGTGCCCGCGGCGAGCATGCGCGCCGTGTGCTTCGTGCCCTCGCCGCCCGTGATGCCCTGGACGATGACCTTGGAATCCTTGTTCAGGAAGATCGACATGTTTCTTCTCCTACGTCCTTCGTCTCGGGATCAGCGGGCGTTCGCCAGCTCGGCGGCCTTGTCGGCCCCCTCGTCCATGGTGGCGGCGAGCGTGACGAGCGGGTGCGCGGCCTCGTTCAGGATGCGGCGCCCCTCCTCCACGTTGTTGCCGTCGAGGCGCACCACGAGCGGCTTGTTCGCCGAGTCGCCGAGCGTGTCGAGCGCGCCGACGATGCCGTTCGCGACCGCGTCGCAGGCGGTGATGCCGCCGAAGACGTTGACGAAGACCGACTTCACCTGGGGATCGCCGAGGATCACGTCGAGGCCGGCGGCCATCACCTCTGCCGAGGCGCCGCCGCCGATGTCGAGGAAGTTGGCCGGCTTGACGCCGCCGTGGTTCTCGCCTGCGTAGGCGACCACGTCGAGCGTCGACATCACGAGGCCCGCGCCGTTGCCGATCACCCCCACCTCGCCGTCGAGCTTCACGTAGTTGAGATCCTGCGCCTTGGCCTTCGCCTCGAGCGGATCCTCGGCCGCCTTGTCCTCGAGCGCCTCGTGCTCGGGGTGGCGGAAATCGGCGTTGGCGTCGAGCGACACCTTGCCGTCGAGCGCGATGATCTCGCCGGCACCGGTGAGCACGAGCGGGTTGACCTCGACCAGGGTGGCGTCCTCGCCCGAGTAGACCTCGTACAGCTTCTGGAGCACCGGGACGACCTTGCCCACAAGCTCGTCGGGGAACTTCGCCGCTCGGGCGATCTCCTCGGCCTTCGCGGCGTCGATGCCCGCGATGGGATCGACCTCGATGCGGGCGAGCGCCTCCGGCTTCTCGACCGCGAGCTGCTCGATCTCCATGCCGCCCTCGACCGAGCACAGCGAGAGGTAGGAGCGGTTGGCGCGGTCGAGCAGCACCGAGAAGTAGAACTCCTGCGCGATGTCGGCGCCGGCCGCCACCATCACCCGCTTCACGATGTGGCCCTTGATATCGAGGCCGAGGATGGCCTGGGCCGCTTCGAACGCCTCGTCGGGGCTCTTCGCGACCTTGACGCCGCCGGCCTTGCCGCGGCCGCCGGTCTTGACCTGGGCCTTCACCACGACGACACCGCTGCCCGTATCGGCAGCCAGCTTCTCGGCGGCCGCGCGCACCTCCTCCGGAGTGTCCGCGACGATGCCGGCGAGCACCGGCACTCCGTATCGCTCGAAAAGATCTCGTGCCTGGTACTCGTACAGATCCACGTACTGTCCTTTGCTGGGGATTTCGGATTACCCGAGGCAAAAAATGTCTCGACGTCGAGAGAGGTCGACCAGTCGCAAAGTCTATCACCGCCAGGTGTGCGCGCCCTGGCCTGCCAAGGCCGTTTCAAGGTCCGTCGCCCGCGCGCGCTCCCGGATCGGAGCCCCTATCCGCCGGACTGCTTACTGTCGAACATCGCGGTGTCGGCGCGCGCGATGGCCGCCTCGAGCCGCTCGCCCGCGCGCACCTCCGACACGCCCCACGACCAGGCGTACGAGGCGTCCCGCCTGCACCGCGCGATCCTGGCCTCCAGTTCGTCGACGCCCCCCATCATCACCAGTACGAACTCGTCGCCGCCGAGTCTCGCCACGATCCCCTTGGAGGGCTCCCAGTTGCCGCGCATCTCCACGAGCCGACGCCACTCGGATGCGGATTCGATCAGGGCGGCGTCGCCGGCGGCGTGCCCGCCGGCCTCGTTCACCAGTTTGAAGTCGTCGAAGTCGATGATCGCGATCGCCACGGGCAGATCCCTGCGAGCCGCGCGCTCGCGCAGGCGCCGCGCTCCGCCGAACAGGCCGCGCCGGTTGAGCACCCCGGTCAGCGGATCCCTCGCCGCCTGCACGCGCACCTGCCGCCGCACCGCTCTCGCCCCTCCGAAGGTGAACAGCGATATCAGCACCGCGTAGCTGAGGAGGGTGAGCGGCGACCCGATCCCCTCACCCAGATGGGGGTTCAGCACGAGCGTCGCACACACCCGCAGCATGCTCAGCACCATGAACGTCATGGCGATCGAGGTCGGGAAGAACCAGCCGGCGTAGAGCGCCGAGAACGGCAGCGCCAGCAGCGCGTTGATCTCCGCGTGCGGGTGGTCCGAGAACAGCAGGAAGTAGCTCGACCAGAGCTCGATCCCGACCGCCATCAGCACGCCGAGCCCGAGCGTGTAGCGCTTCCCGAGCACGAGCGGCACCAGCGCGCCGGCGAGGAAGAGCACCAGCCACGGGAGCACCGTGCCGCGCTGGAGATGCGGATGACCGATCACCAGATCCGCCAGGAAGATCAGTGCCAGGATCAGCGAGATCATCGCGCTCACGAACGAGAGGGGCGTCTGCCACCGCGCGAACCGGACGAGAACGTCGCGCACCGCTCTGATCAGGCCGGGGAACGAGCGCGGGATCGGGCCGTAGCGCTTACCCATGCCCTTCACCCCTCCTGCACCGCTTCCGCTCGAAGAGCATCCGATCCGCACGTTCGAGCAGTTCCTCCGGCGAGTCCTCCGGCACCGCCTCGGCGACGCCCCACGACCACGCGTGCTCCGAGCCCTGCCGCAAGCGGGCCAGCACCGTCTCGCACTCGCGCGCGTCGATGCCGGCCAGCAGCAGGGTGAACTCGTCGCCGCCGACGCGTCCGATCACGTCGCCGACGCGCGTCTCGCGCCGCCAGACCAGCGCGGTGTCGCGCAGGGCGCGATCCCCCGCGGCGTGGCCCTGAGCGTCGTTGAGGCGCTTGAAATCGTCGAAGTCGATCGCCGCCACGCAGAATCCGCCGCGCGCGGGCGATCGCCGCAAGCGGTGCAGTCGCTGGTCCAGCCGCTCCATGAACCCGTGCCGGTTGAAGGCCCCGGTGAGCGCATCGGTCTCGGCGACCCGCACCTGCCTGCGCCACAGGTAGAAGCCGACGGAGTAGCAGAACAGCAGGCTGAGGATCCCGTGCACGGCCACGGGGGCACCGATCGCGCCCTCCCTGGACAGCTGCGGATTCCCCGCCATGGCCGCGCCGAAGACGGTGAGGCTGACCACCACCAGCGGCACCGCCAGCCGCGGCCGCACGAACCAGCCGAGGTAGAAGGCCACGACCGGGATCTGCTGGATCGAGGAGACCACCGACAGCGGATCGCTCGCAAGGCTCATGTAGTGGTAGGAGGCGGCGATGAAGAGCAGCACCGCTCCGATCCCGATCCATCTCGACACGCGGCGCCCCAGCGCGAACGCCGTCGCACTGCCCGTCAGGCAGACGACCAGCAGCCCCCAGGTCAGCCACGGGGAGGTCATGTGCTGATGGAAGAGCAGATCGACCACGAGGGTGAGGCCCAGCAGGAGGGCCCCGAAGGTGAGGTACAGCGAGTGCGCGTCCTGGCGCTGGAGATGACGGGACAGCCATGCCATCGCGCATTCCTCCCTCCCGCAGCTGAGCCACCCCCGGCCCTCCGACTAGGCTACCCGAGCCGCTTCCGCGCGACGATCGACAGATCCAGACCCGAGCCCGCCGCCCCCGCCGCGTCGAGGTGCGCGACGTACTCGTTCTTGAGCTTCGCGCCGTCGCCCTCGAACGGCCCGGTGCGGAACCCGTAGAAGGCGATCGTGGGCAGCATGGCGTCGTCTGAGGTGAGGATCGCGTTGTGGAAGTCGCCGTTCGCCCGCCGCAGCTCGGAGAAGATCTCGGCCGCGATCGCCTCGGCGTCGAGGGAGGCCGGGTCATGGCCCTCGACCAACTGGATCGCGAGGTGCAGCTGGCGGTCGCCGTGCTCGTCCTCGAAGGAGATGAGCCGATGGTTCTCGACCGCGTCGAGCAGCAGCGGGTGGGCGTTGATCACGTCGCGCAGCGAGTCGGGGCCGACCACGGCGCCGTTGAAGTCGACCGAGAGGTCGCTGCGCCCGTAGTGGAACAGGATGGAGAGATCGAGCTGCTTCGCGCGCAGCACGCGTGCGAGGCCCAGCTCCCTCAGGATCGGCTCGAGCTCGCTCACCCGCAGTACGTGCCCGCGATCGTGGATGTTGTAGCGAATGCGCGGGTTCAGGTTCTCGGAGCGGGCGATGGTGACCAGCAGCTCGCCGCGGTCGTTGGTCTCGATGAGGTAGTTGAACGGGTTGAACTGGAAGACCATGGGCAGCACGCCGTACTCGGCCTTCTTGCTGATGCGCTCGGCGAGCTCGGGGTGGTCGGCGATGGCACGGCGCAGCTCGATCGTGAAATCGGTCTCGAGCGCGAGGTTGATCTCGAGATCGCTGGCCCCGTAGCTGCCGTAGGCCGAGTGCGCCACCCGCAGGATGTGGTCGCGCATGCTCTCGCTGATGCCCTCGCCGCCGAACGCCGCGACGATGTCGTACCGCGACCAGTCGAGGCGCGGGTCGTCGAACAACGACTTGAGGAAGGGCGGGTAGCTCAGGATCACGTAGGTGTGATCGGGCCCGAACTCGCGGATCGTCTGGATGATCTTGTTCTTGTCGGGGCCGATCGACTTGATCATGCTGACGTCGGTGAGCGAGGTCGTCACGTTCATGCCCGTGGCCCACGCCCCGAGGGAGAAGGCGTTGAGCACGAACGGCGGGTGCTGCATCGACTGGGCCGTATTGGTGTAGCCGAGCTGCAGGATCTGCCGCGTGGCCTGGCGCTCGCGCGGCCCGCGGATCCAGCTGGTCGGGGTGCCGGAGCTGCCGCTGGACTCGTCGACGATGACCCCGCGCCTCGGGATCCGCCCGTCGAGACAGCGCTCGGGGATCGACCAGCGCTTGATGTATGAGTCCTTGTCGGTCTCGGGCACGGCGTCGAAGGCGGCCTCGAGGCCGTTCGAGACGTCGAGCCTGCGCGGGAAGCCGCGCTCCGCGAGGAACTCCCGGTAGGCGGGTACCCGCCGCGCCGTCTGCTCGAAGGTGCGCCAGGCGCGCAGCCGCCCGAGCTTCCATCGCAGCGGCTCGATGCCGGGTGCGAGCAGGAGGCGATGCGTGCTCGCCCTCGGCATGAGGCGCCGCACCACGGCCTCGAGCACAGCCAGGAATGGGAAGACGATCCAGCGCCTCATCGGCTCTCTCCTCTCGAACGCGCCCCTTCGGGCGGCGTCTCCTCCAACAGCATCGCCCGCGCCGGGCGGCGGTGAGCGAGCGGCGGGTACTTGCTGTAGCCCAGCCTGAACAGCATCCAGGCCATGCGTCCCTCTCCCTCCCGCGCGCCGACCGCCTCGGCGAACAGCTCGTGCGAGCGCGGGTTGGTGATGACCGTGCCGAAGGGGTGCAGCACGACCCCGTTGCGGTGCAGCTCGAGCCACACCCGCATGAAGGTGCGCCCCGCCTCGATGTAGTCGCCGGCCCCGGCGAAGGGCCCCTCGATCCAGCCGAGCTGGTGCACCCCGCGCATGGTGTTGAGGTAGACGCCCCGGATGGCCGCGCCGACGACCGGAGCCCGCCACAGGCCGCGATGCCCCATCGCGAAGCGCAGGATCCGGCCTGGCAGCAGCATGGCCTCGGCCGAGAGCCCGTCGGCGCGGTCGGCGGCCTGGCGCTTCGAGAAGCGCAGCCACTCCATGATCTCGCCGTAGACGGCGTCGTTCTCGAGGTCGTCGAAGAGGGTGGCCTGGTTGACGTGCACGATGCGGCGCACCAGCGGCCGGTCGGCGGTGCTGCGGAACTCGTAGCCAGCCCGTTCGCAGATGGCGGCCGCCCCGGCCAGCACGTCGGCGGGCACCGTTCGGCTCTCGTAGGGGCGGCGCGAGGTGCGACGGGTGCGGAAGCGCTCGAGCTCGATGCGCGCCTCGACGCGCTGCTCGGCGTCGAGCTCGAGCGGCACGAGTTCGACCTCGGCGAAGCGGTGCAGGCGATCGGCCGCCGTGAAGTCCATCTCGGCGAGGTCGAGCCGCTCGGACACCTCGAAGCCGGCGGCGCGGGCCACCACGCGGAGCGACTCCAGGAACACGCCGGCGCAGACGTGGGCGAACGGGATGCCGAACGACTCCGCAGGCAGCCCGAGATCGAGGTCGTAGTACAGCGCGGCGCGGCGCTCGTCTCGCGGCCGCAGCTTGATCGGCTGGGAGTTGTGCGGGCTCGGGTAGCGCCGCGCGTCTTCGACGATCGCGGGCCAGGGATTCGACGGTGAATCGGTCATACCCCGAGCCTACGTACATCCTCCGACATTCGAGGAATCAACGCACCACCGCATCGCCCGCGACCGCCGAGTGCGATCCATTGGTCAGTTTCAGGGGTTCCCGGCCTGTCGGAACCCCTGAAACTGACCAATGGATCGCGTTCTGGAGCACGAACGCGGGCGACGACCCCGGCAGACACCAGCAGACCCGCTTCAGTCGGCCTTCGTGATCGGGGCGAGCTTCACCAGCAGCTTGCGCTCACCCACGGAGTCGAAGACGACGTGGGCGATGCGCTTCGATCCCGCGCCCGTCACGGCCGACACCCGGCCCTCGCCGTAGTCGTCGTGGCGGATGCGGTCGCCCGGGGCCAGCTCCAGCTCGCCGTTGTCGCGGGCGGTGCCGCCGATCATGTTGGGGAACCCCCCGCCGGCTGCCTGCGCCTCCTTCGCGAGCCGCTTGCGCTCCCGCCACTTGTCGAGGGCCGACTGCATGTTGCCGCTGGCCGGCTCGCTCACGGCCGCCGCTCCCGATCCACCGCGCGACGCGGATCCCGAAGCGAACGAGACCGAGGAGTCGGTGCGGCCCCGCGACCGCGATCCGGAGGAGCCGAAGCCCGATCCCGAACCCCTCGGCGCGTTGAGCGCCCGCGATTCCGCGCCCCCGCGGCCGGTGACCTCGCCGGGCGACTGCCGCCAGTCGATGAGCCCCTCGGGGATCTCCTGCAGGAAGCGCGACGGCATCGCCACCGAGATGTCGCCGAAGGTGGCGCGCGTCGAGGCGAGCGTGAGGTAGAGCCGCTCGCGGGCGCGCGTGATGCCCACGTACATGAGGCGCCGCTCCTCATTGATGCCGCCGATCTCGTCCACCGACATCTGGTGCGGCAGCAGCCCCTCCTCGACACCCGTGATGAACACGGCCTTGAACTCGAGGCCCTTCGCCGTGTGCATGGTCATGAGCGAGACCGTGCCGCTCGCGTCGTCGAGGTCGTCGACCGCGGCGACGAGGCTCACCTCGGTGAGGAAGGCGAGCAGACCGGCGCCCGGCTGCTTCGCGTCGAACTCGCGGGCGACCGCGACGAGCTCCTCGAGGTTCTCTGCGCGCGCGTCGTCCTGCGGATCGCGCTTGGCCCGCAGCTTCTCGATCATCTCGGTCTCATCGAGGATCAGCTTGAGCACGTCGCCGACGGGCGCCGGCTTAGCCTCCTCGCCGGCCACATCGGTCGCGCCGCCGCCGGCCGCCATGCGCGCCGCGCGCACGAGCAGCTCGCCCAGCGCGCGCAGGGTGCTGCGCTGCTTGGGCGGCAACGGCACCTCGTCGACCCGCAGCATCGCCTCGTGGAAGGAGAGGCCGTGCGCCTCCTGGAAGTTGGCGAGGTGCGCCTCGGCCATCGGGCCGATGCCGCGCTTGGGTGCGCCGAGCATGCGCGACCAGGCGATCGGGTCGTAGGGGTTGGCGATGCTCGTGAGGTACGCCATCGCGTCCTTGATCTCTGCGCGCTCGTAGAACTTGGTGCCGCCGAGCACGCGGTACGGGATCGCCGAGCGGATCAGCAGTTCCTCGAGCGCGCGGGTCTGCGAGTTGGTGCGGTAGAACACCGCGACGTCGCCGTAGCCGATGCCCGCGCGATGCAGATCCTCGATCTCCTCAGCCACGAAGCGGGCCTCGTCGTGCTGGGAGTAGCCGGTGAAGCCGACGATCCGCTCCCCGTCGCCCTCGGTGGTGAAGAGGTGCTTCTCCTGCCGGTCGAAGTTGTTGCCGATGACGGCGTTGGCCGCGCTCAGGATGTTCTGCGTGGAGCGGTAGTTCTGCTCGAGCTTCACCACCTCGGCGCCGCTGAAGTCGCGCTCGAACTCGACGATGTTGCGGATGTCGGCGCCGCGGAAGGCGTAGATCGACTGGTCGGAGTCGCCGACGACGGTGAGCGAGGCGCCGGGGATGCGGCCGCTCGCGTCGAGCTCGCGCTCCCGCGCGGGCGGTACGAGCCGCTCGACCTCCTCGGGCTCGACGGGGCGGGTGAGCTCGCGGATGAGCGAGTACTGGGCGTGGTTCGTGTCCTGGTACTCGTCGACGAGGACGTGGCGGAAGCGGCGCTGGTACACGGCGGCCACGTCGGGGTGCGCCCGGAAGAGGTGCACGGTCTGCCCGATGAGATCGTCGAAGTCGAAGGCGTTGGCGCGGCGCAGCTCCTGCTCGTACATCTTGAAGATCTCGACGAAGAGGCGGTCGCGCGGGTCGTTCTCGTTCATCGTGGCCGCATAGGCGTCGGCGTCGGAGAGCTCGTTCTTGAGCCGCGAGATCTTCGAGCCGGCGTTGGCCGGAGTGAAGCCGTAGGTGTCGGCGTCGAGCTCCTTGATGATGCGCTTGAGCAGGGCCCGCGAGTCGGCGGCGTCGTAGATGGTGAAGCCCGAGACGTAGCCGAAGCGCTCGGACTCGCGGCGCAGGATGCGCACGCACGCCGAGTGGAAGGTCGAGACCCACATGCCCTCGATGCCCGCGCCCAGCAGCCTCTCGAGGCGCTCGCGCATCTCGGCAGCCGCCTTGTTGGTGAAGGTGATCGCGAGGATCTGGCTGGGCCACGCCTCGCGTTCGCGGATGAGGTGGGCGATGCGGTGCGTGAGCACGCGGGTCTTGCCCGATCCCGCACCCGCCACGATCAGCAGCGCGGGGCCGCGCGCGATCACGGCACGGTGTTGCGCCGGGTTGAGGCCGTCGAGCAGCGGATCGGCGCCGCCGAAGCCGCCCACGGCGGCGTCCGCGGCACCGCTCGCGCCGAAACCGCCGATCGAAGCCCCTGGCTCCAGAAGTTGAAAGTCGCTCAT
Source organism: Leucobacter sp. (assembly GCA_047606985.1). Lineage (GTDB taxonomy): Bacteria > Actinomycetota > Actinomycetes > Actinomycetales > Microbacteriaceae > Leucobacter. The sequence continues at coordinate 10,921 of JASGDX010000303.1, forward strand.
CGTGGTTCAAGTCTAGGCGGCGCCTCCGACATTCACGCCGGCTGCGGCTGCGGGATCGGCGCCTCGCGCCGCCCACGCCGCCCACGCCGCGTTCCCCCCTCCCGCTCACCCGGCGAACCCCGAAGTGGGAGTCGCAACACGCCGTCTCACATGAGGCG
>JASGDX010000304.1:0-4690 GCA_047606985.1 Leucobacter sp.
CGAGGCATGGGTGAAGGCGATGGACGATGCCGGCCTCGCGCCGGGCACGATCCGCACCCGCCTCAACAACGTGCGCGCGGTGTTGAAGGCGGCGGTGCGCGATCGCTACCTCGCGACCGATCCGACCGAGCGAGTGCCGCTCCCCCGCGCTCGCCGCACTGAGCACGCAATGGAGATCCCGACCGCTGAGCAGGTGGGTGCGCTCCTGGCGGCCGCTGAGCCGCATTTCCGGGCGTTCGTGGCTCTCTGTGCGTTCGCGGGCCTCCGGCTCGGCGAGGCGGCCGCGCTGCGCCTCTCAGACGTGGATTTCCTGCGCCGTCAGATCACGATCGCGCGGCAGATGCGCCCGGGCGTCGAGCGGGGCACGCTCGAGGTCGTCGCGCCGAAGTACGGCTCGGAGCGGATCGTGTACGCGGCCGACGAGCTGCTCGAGCTCGTCAACGAGCATCTCCGCGACGTCGGCACGTTCGGCGGCGAGCGCTACCTGTTCCCCGGGGAGGCCAGGCAAGGCAGGGAAGCTGTACGATCCTGCGTCGCGGGGCATGGTGGGCTACTGGTGGAAGCAGGCGCGGGAGGCCGGCGGCGTCGAGGGTGTGCGGTTGCACGATCTCCGACACTTCTACGCGTCGGGTCTGATCGCGAACGGGTGCGACGTGGTGACGGTGCAGCAGGCGCTCGGGCACGCGAAGGCGACGACGACGCTGAACACGTACAGCCATCTGTGGCCGACGGCGGAGGACAAGACGCGCGCCGCGGTGGGGGTGCTGGTGCGGTCTGCTCTGGATTCTGCGGACTCTGTGCGGACTGCGGAGCCGGAGATCACCACAGCGTAAGGGATCACGGGCGATTCCCTACGTTGTCGTTGAAGGTCATGCTCTACGGTACCGCGAGCCGGACCGCAGCGCCGCCGTTCCGCCGGTCCAACCACCCATCCGCCAATCCGTTGGTCAGTTTCAGGGGTTCCACCGCTGCGGAACCCCTGAAACTGACCAGCGGATCGAGCTGAGCGGCGCCACCGCGCGGCGAAGCGGAGCCACCCGAGGCAGCGCTAACGCACGGCGAAGCGGTCGGTCGCCCGCACCAGCGCGTCGATGATGCCGGGCTCGCTCGCGGCGTGACCGGCGTCGGGGATCAGCTCGAACTCCGCCTCGGGCCAGGCGCGGTGCAGATCCCACGCGGTACGCGGCGGGGTGCAGACGTCGTAGCGGCCCTGCGCGATCACGCCCGGGATCCCGGCCAGCTTCTCGGCCGCGTCGCGGATCAGCTGCCCGTCCTCCATCCATCCGCCGTGCGAGAAGTAGTGGTTCTCGATCCGGGCGAACGCGACCGCGGACGCCTCGTCTGCGCGCGCCTCGGCGATCGCGGACTCGTCGGGGACGAGCCGGATCGTGGAGTTCTCCCACACGGTCCATTCCACGCCGGCGGGGATGTGCACCGCGGGATCGGCGTCGAAGAGGCGCCGGTGGTAGGCGGCGAGGAGGTCGTCGCGCTCCGCCTCGGGGATCGGCGAGAGGTACCGCTCCCAGGCGTCGGGGAAGAGCTGTGAAGCGCCCTCCTGGTAGAACCAGTCGATCTCGGTCTCGCGGAGGGTGAAGATGCCGCGCAGCACCAGCTCGGTCACCCGCTCGGCGTGCGTCTGGGCGTAGGCGAGTGCCAGCGTGGAGCCCCACGACCCTCCGAACACCTGCCAGCGATCGATGCTCAGGTGCTCGCGCAGCCGCTCGATGTCGGCCACGAGATGCCAGGTCGTGTTGGTGGACAGGTCGGCGTCGGGCGCGCTCGCGTGCGGAGTGCTGCGCCCGCACCCGCGCTGGTCGAAGAGCACGATGCGGTAGCGCTCGGGATCGAAGTAGCGGCGGTGGTCGGCGCTGCAGCCGCCGCCCGGCCCGCCGTGCAGGAACACGACCGGCTTGCCCTCGGGGTTGCCGCTCGTCTCCCAGAACACCTGATGGTCGTCGCCCACCGGCAGCTTGCCGAAGGCGTACGGTTCGACGGGCGGGTAGAGCGCGCGGAGTTCAGCCATGCGCCCAGCCTATTGCGCCACGCTCCCGAGCCCCGCACCGGCCCCGCTACGCTCCTGCCTTCGCTCGCGCGCGCAGCTCCTTCTCGTGGATCGGCCAGGTGCCGGCCGCCATCTGCGCCTCGACGTAGGCCCGCGCCTCCTCCTGCCGCTCGGCCTCGATACCCGTGGCCACCTCGGCGCGCAGCAGCCCCGGGGTGAGGCCGAAGGCGTCGACCAGGTCGAGCGCGTGCGGTCGCAGCCGCGCGATGAGCCGGTCGATGTACGCGGTCACCGCTTCGGCCCGCTGCCCCGAGAGACGGCCCTGCACGAGGTACCAGGCGGCGTTGCGCTCGATGAGGCCGAATCCAAAGAGGTCTCGCAGCCAGGTCAGCACCTGCTTCGAACCCGGATCGTCGATCTGCTCGACCGCCTCGGTGAAGGCCTCCCACTGCAGCAGCTCGCCGTGCGCCCTGGCGGCCTCGATGAGCTTGTGCTGCTGCGCGTTGAACACCTCCTCGTTGGCGATCGCGCGCGCCAGCTTGTCGTCCTTCGGGACCGCCTTGCTCGCGTCGCGCAGCGCAAGCGCGATCTCGGAGATCATGGTCTCCACGCGGTCGGCGAGCAGCTCCCGCTGCGCCTCTGGCGCGCGCAGGCTCTCCACCGAACGCGCCACCTGGCCCAGATCGGCGATGCTCTGCCCCACCTGGCGCAGCCCGAAGCGGCTGACCCTGCCGCCCAGCTGACTCGCGGCTGCCTTCAGCAGCGCGGCGCGGTCGGCGCCCTTGAACCGGTCGGCGTAGTCGGTGAGCAGGCGCTTGCCCACCAGCTGCAGCAGCACGTTGTTGTCGCCCTCGAAGGTCACGTAGATGTCGAGGTCGGCTCGCAGCCCGGTGACGCGGTTCTTGGCGATGAACCCGGCTCCGCCGCACGCCTCGCGGGCCTCCTGCAGGGTGTCGAGCGCGGCCCAGGTGGACAGGGGCTTCAGCGCCGCGGCGAGGGTCTCGAGGTCCTCGCGGTTCTCGTCGGTGTCCTTCGCTCCCGAGAACACCTCGTCGAAGACCGTGAGCAGCCGCTCGCCCGCGAACGCCATGGCATAGGCCTGCGCGAGGCGCGGGAAGAGCCGGCGCTGGTGCAGTCCGTAGTCGAGCAATACGGTCTCGCGCCCCGATGCGCCCGGGAACTGGCGCCGCTCGCTGCCGTATCGGATCGCGATGGCGAGCGCCGCCTGCATGGCGCGCACGGCCGAGCCGTCGAGGGAGACGCGGCCCTGCACGAGCGTGCCGATCATGGTGAAGAAGCGGCGGCCCGGGCTCTCGATGTCGGAGCTGTAGGTGCCGTCGGCGGCCACGTCGCCGTAGCGGTTGAGCAGGTTCTCGCGCGGGATGCGCACGTGCGTAAAGTGCAGCCGGCCGTTGTCGATGCCGTTGAGGCCGCCCTTCACTCCGTCATCCTCGCTGCCGATGCCGGGCAGCATCTCGCCTTCGGGCGTGCGGATGGGCACGAAGAAGGCGTGCACGCCGTGGTTGACGCCCTTCGTGATGAGCTGCGCGAAGACCACGGCCGCCCGGCCGTGCAGCGCCGCGTTGCCCAGGAACTCCTTCCAGGCGCCGGCGAAGGGCGTGTGGATCTCGAACTCCTCGGTCTCGGGATCGTAGGTCGCGGTGGTGCCGATGGACGCGACGTCGGATCCGTGGCCGATCTCGGTCATCGCGAACGCACCGGGCAGCCTCAGGCTCATCACGTCGGGCAGCCACTTCTCGTGGTGCACGCGGGTGCCGAGGTGCAGGATCGCCGCCCCGAAGAGGCCCCACTGCACCCCGCTCTTGATCTGCAGCGAGGGATCGGCGAGCACCAGCTCCTGGAACGCCGCGATGTTGCCGCCGTGGTTGTCTGCCCCGCCGAGGTCGCTCGGGTAGGCGCGCTGGATCGCGCCCGCCTCGACCAGGACGCCGAGCTGCTCGAGCACGCGCGCGCGATGCTCGGGCATCGGCTGACCCGGGATCGTGTGCAGCCGCGGATCCTCTGCCAGGCGCCGGGACTCGAGCCGTTCATGCTTCCACTTGCCGAGCAGGGCGTCGCCCACCCTCCGCACGTCGACACGGGTTTCGGGCTGCGTGCTGGTATCGCTCATCGGTGCTCCTTCGACCTGGCGTTCGGGATCGCGCGCCATGGCGCGATCCGCATGTCCCTCTGCTGGTGTCAGCCTAGGATCGGCCTCCGACACGGACAAACGGGCGATCCGCCCCGCACAACGGCTCCCCGTCCCGCCCTGGATCGGGATTGTCGAACCTATCCAAATCGGATGTACCGATACTGGAGATGATCTCCATCAGAGTCATGCGCCCTGACTCGGCTCGGCACTCCGCTTCGCCGGCAACGCCCCGGGGGCAGCGACCCCGCGGGCGACGCGCGAAAACGCGGCGCGTCTCCTCTCAAGCGTCGCCAGCGGGCTCGAAGTCGCCGAAAGACGCGGGCTCGATCCCCGCCTCCTCCAGCAGCTCGCGGGTGCGCTTCTGCCTGGTGCGCGGGATCACGGTGAGCACCAGGCCGCTCTTGCCCGCCCGGGCGGTGCGCCCGGAGCGGTGCACGTAGGTCTTGGCGTCGTCGGGCGGGTCGGCCTGCACGACGAGGTCGACGTCGTCGATGTGGATCCCGCGCGCTGCGACATCGGTCGCGACGAGCACCGAG
>JASGDX010000305.1:0-8668 GCA_047606985.1 Leucobacter sp.
ACACCTCCCAGCTGCCGATCGGGGCCGGGGACGTCGAGGCCGATCCCGAGCCGTCGCGGACGCCGGACGCCCCGTCCCCGCTCTCGGATTCCCGGGCTGAGTACGAGCGGCGGCGCGAGATCGATCAGCGCGCCATCAAGACGAACGAGCTCGACCAGGCACAGGATCTCAGCCAGACGGCGGATCTGCTCGACGCGCTGCGCAAGCGCAGGGGCGAGCGCGATCGGGATCGCGGCTCGTCCGAGGGCCATCCGGCGCGCGGGGCCGGGTCCGACTCGACGGCGCTGACCCTTCCCGAGCCTCCCGCGGCGCCCTCCGACGATTCGGGGCCGGCGCCGGCCCGCAGCATCTGGCAGGCGGCAGGGGTCACAGGCGGCGAGCGGGGCGAGCGGCCCCGCCCCATCGCGGTGCCCGCCGCGGACGACGGCCCTCGCCCGTCGGCGCCGCAGCACGAGGCTCCGCCCTCCCCCCGGGAGGAGGGCGCCGCGACCGAGCGCGAGACCCAGGAGCGCCCGAACCGCAAGGGGCGCGCGTCGATCCCGAGCTGGGACGACATCCTCTTCGGCACCCGCAGCGACGAGGATCCGGCGTAGCGGCTACGCGGGATCCCTGACCGCGGCCGCCCCGGCCACCGCCGCGGCGAATCCCGTGCCGTCGAGCGCCCCCGCCAGCGCCAGTGGCACCCCCCGCTCGTCCTCGCTGAACGAGCCGTGCTGCCCCACCATGGCGAGCGCGCGCGGATCGTCGGCGCCGCTGTAGTAGGCCACCTGCTTGCGCGCGGCTATGATCACGTCGCCGAGCCTGGGGGCGACCTCGGGGTCGACGGGCCCGAAGCAGCCGGAGGCGATGGCCTCGTCGCGCGTCGCCACCCAGGCGCGGGCACCCTCGGCTGCGGCCCAGCGCGCCGCCACCGCCGCAGGGTCCGAACCGGCGTGCAGGTAGAGGGAGCGGAAGCGGGGCTCCCCTCCGATCTCCGCGACGTCCGCCAGCAGCGAGGGATCGGCGTCGAGCATCACCTGCTGGTGCGCCTCGACATCCACGATCCCGTGATCGGCGGTCACCGCCACGCCGGTGCCCCCAGGCAGCGCGCGCAGGAAGCCGTCGAGCGCTCCGTCGAGCTGCTCCAGACGCCTCAGCCAGGCGTCGCTGCGCCAGCCGCGCTCGTGGGCGGCCTTGTCGAGCTCGTCGATGTAGAGGTAGACGACGAACGGCTCGCCAGAGCGCAGCAGCCGGGACGCGACGGCGAAGCGGTCCTCGATGCGCTGCCCCGGGCGGTACTCGGCGCCGGCCAGGATCGCCTCGGTGAGCCCGCCGATGGCGTGCGCCGGGCGGCCGACCGCGACGGCCCTCGCCCCGAGGCGCCCCGCGATCCCGAACAGCGGCGCTGCGCGCTGCCACGCCGTTCGATCCGGGATGCCGTCCCAGTCCTTCAGCGTCGTCACCAGCCCCAGCTCGGGGTGCCTGATCCGGTAGCCGACGAGCCCGTGCCGTCCGGGCAGCGCGCCCGTGGTCAGCGTGGTGAGAGCGGCCCCCGTGGTCGACGGAGCGACCGTCTCGATGCGCCGGCGCTGCAGGCGGGCGAGCGCCGGCGCGTGCCCCTTCGCGGCGGCGAGGTTGGCGTGGCCAAGCCCGTCGACCACCACCATGACGAACGAGCGGATGGCGGGCAGGCGCCCGGAGATCCCGCCCTCCTCGGCGAACGCGAGCTCCTCGGGGAGCGCCGCGCCGAGCCCCTTGGCGACGGCGGCCAGGCCGCTTGGCAGAATCGCGGCAAGCCTCGCACCGTTGTCGGTGGTCGTCGGTAGCATGAACTCCATTATGACCGACGCACCCAGCGCCTCCCCCGATGGAACCGAAGCACCGGGCGCCCGCGCCGCGCACGAGACGGCGGGCGAGCGCATCGAGGACATCGACATCTCGCAGGAGATGGAGGGATCGTTCCTCGAGTACGCCTATTCGGTGATCTACTCGCGCGCGCTTCCCGATGCGCGCGACGGGCTCAAGCCGGTGCAGCGGCGTATCCTGTTCATGATGCAGGACATGGGCCTGCGCCCCGAGAAGGGGCACGTGAAGTCGGCCCGAGTGGTCGGCGAGGTCATGGGCAAGCTGCACCCGCACGGCGACGCCTCGATCTACGACGCGCTCGTGCGCCTCGCTCAGGGCTTCGCCATGCGGCTGCCCCTCGTCGACGGCCACGGCAACTTCGGATCGCTCGACGACGGGCCAGCGGCGTCCCGCTACACCGAGGCCCGCCTCGCGGGCGCCGCGCTCGCCATGACGGAGTCGCTCGACGAAGACGTGGTCGACTTCGTCCCCAACTACGACAACCAGATCATGCAGCCCGACGTGCTGCCCTCCGCGGTGCCCAACCTGCTGGTCAACGGCGCCTCCGGCATCGCCGTCGGCATGGCCACGAACCTCGCGCCGCACAACCTCGTCGAGGTGGTCGACGGAGCCAAGCACCTGCTGCGCCACCCCGACGCCACGGTCGACGAGCTCATGGAGTTCATCCCCGGACCCGACCTGCCCGGCGGGGGCGTCATCGTCGGCCTCGACGGGGTGAAGGACGCGTACCGCACCGGCCGCGGCGCCTTCCGCACCCGGGCGAAGGTCGCCGTCGAGCAGCTCGGGCCGCGGCGCACCGGCCTCGTGGTCACCGAGCTCCCCCACCTCGTCGGCCCTGAGCGCGTCATCGAGAAGATCAAGCAGGGGGTCGAGGCGAAGCGGCTCTCGGGCATCTCCGACGTGGTCGACCTCACCGATCGCAAGAACGGCCTGCGCCTCGTCATCAGCCTCAAGACGGGCTTCTCCCCCGAGGCGGTGCTCGAGCAGCTCTACCGCTACACCCCGCTCGAAGACTCGTTCAGCATCAACTCCGTCGCGCTCGTGAACGGACAGCCGCAGACGCTCGGCCTGCGCGAGATGCTGCGCGTCTTCCTCGACCACCGGCTCTCCGTCGTCACCCGCCGATCCGAGTTCCGCCTGAGGAAGCGACGGGAGCGCCTGCACCTCGTCGAGGGCCTGCTCATCGCGATCCTCGACATCGACGAGGTCATCCAGCTCATCCGCACGAGCGACGACGCGGAGACGGCGCGCACCCGTCTCATGCAGGTCTTCGACCTCTCCGAGGCGCAGGCGGAGTACATCCTCGAACTGCGCCTGCGCCGGCTCACCAAGTTCTCCCGGGTCGAGCTCGAGGCAGAGCGCGACCAGCTGCTCGCCGAGATCGAGGCGCTGCTCGAGATCCTCGGCAGCCCCGAGAGGCTGCGCGAGGTCGTCGCCGCCGAGCTCGATCAGGCCGCCGAGGCCTTCGGAACCCCGCGCCGCACGGTGCTCACCGGCGCGGTCGCCAGGCCGACCCGCGCCCCGGCCTCCGATGCGGCGCTGCAGGTGGCGGACACCCCGTGCACGGTGCTGCTCTCCGCGACAGGGCGCGCCCTGCGCGTGGATCGGGATCCCGATGCCCCCGATTCCCCCCGCGGGGCGTCACGGGCCACGAAGCACGGCGCGGTGATCTCGAGCGCCGTCGGCACCGTGCGCGGCGAGCTGGGCGCGATCCTGGCCGACGGCACCCTGCACCGCTTCACCCCGGTCGATCTGCCTCTCGTGCCAGGAGCCTCGATCGCCTTCTCGGCGGGTGTCAGGCTCACCGACTACCTCGGCATCGCGGACAAGAGGCTTCGCGTCGTCGGGATCGTGCCGCTCGACGCCGAGACGCCAGTCGGCCTCTTCACCCAGCAGGGCACCGTGAAGCGCGTCGTGCTCACCGACCTGCCTGCGAAGCCCTCCTTCGAGGTGATCGGCCTGAAAGCCGGCGACCGGCTGATCGGCGCCTTCCCCGCGCCAGACGACTCGGAGTTCGCCGTGGTCACGAGCGACGCCCAGCTGCTGCGATTCGCGGCGGCATCCGTGCGGCCGCAGGGCCGACCCGCAGGAGGCATGGCCGGCATCCGGCTGGGCGCCGACGCGCGCGTCGTGTTCGCCGGTGCAGTGCCGGAAGGGGCCGAGGCTCGCGTCGTCACGATCGCCGACAGCTCGATCACCCTGCCGGGCACCGATGTCGCGACCGCGAAGGTCTCGGACTGGGCCGACTTCCCGGCCAAGGGCCGAGCGACCGGCGGCGTGCGCGCCCAGCGCTTCCTCAAGTGGGAGGATCAGATCGCGTGCGCCTGGGTCGGCGTGGGAGAGCCCCGGGCGCTGGCCGCCGACGGCTCGGCCCGCAAACTGCCGACCGAGCTGGGCAAGCGCGATGGCTCGGGTCAGCCGATCGACGGTGCGGCCGCGCACGTCGGACTGGCGCCGTAGGCGCTGTACCCTCACCGCCCCCGCTCCCCGATCCCGCCTCCCTTGACACCCCGTCCCATGACCTCCACCCCCTGAATCGGGGACGCATATGGTCGCTTCCGGAGACTGGAAGCGACCATTTGCGTCCCCGATTCAATGGGAGCGGGCGCTGGACAAGCACTGAACGAGCGCCAGGCGAGCACCGCGGTCAACGGGAAGGCGGATGCCAGCCCCTATTGGCGAGCGCTTCGAACGTCTGCCGTCTCAGGCGCTGAGGATCCCGGTACATCAGCTGGGCGGTGACGCGGATCGGATCCCAGCCCGCATTGGCGTAGTCGCGCAACTTCGCGACATCGCGATCCCATTGCCTTCGATCGGTGCGGTGGTGGTCTCCCTCGTACTCATGCGCGACTCGGAACTCGGGGAACGCGACCTCGCTGCACCCCAGCAGCCTGCCGCCCGAGTCGTAGACGTCGAAGTCGAGCTCGGGTGTGGGCGCGCCCCAGTCAGCGAGCATCAGTCGCAGATGGCTCTCCGGAGCCGACGCGCTGTGCGGCGAGAGAACGGGCAGCATCGCGGCCAACGTCTCGCGTCCGCGACGGTAGGGCGCGTTGGCAGCCCGCTCGAGGTCGTCGAGGGTCGCATATGGCGAGCGCTTGAGCCGGCGCGTGCCCGGGATCCTGACCTGCCGGATGGCGCCGTCGCCGAGCGCCACGCCATCTCTCCACGGCAAGCAGGGCGCAAGCGCGCACCAGGTGGTCGCGACGTCCGTCACCGGCAGACCCTCACGGCGAACGACGCGCGCGAGGCGAGCATCCACCCGCGACCCGCGTACACCGCTCATGCGCAGCGCTCGCCTTGGCGAGAAGCAGGCCACTTCCACCACGTCCTCGGGGTGCGCCGGCACCGGCACTCCCCAGATGACCGCAGCAGTGCGCCCGCAGAAGAAGTAGCCGTCCGGCAAAAACGGAGCGAGCGTCTGCGCGAGGTGCAGCTGACGCCCGCGCCAGGTCTCGGCCGGGTGCAACTCGCCTCCGGGCAGAGGCCCAGCGGTCTGCTCGATACGGCGACAGACGCCGTGGAACGGCCGTTCGACCCCCTCGCCGCGCAGTGCTGCGCGCGTCGCTCCAGTCTCGCGGGCGCGGCCCGCCGAGAACACTGAGCCGAGCGGTTCGGGGAGCGGTGCTGGGCGCTTGGGCATGTCCGCCAGTCTCCTCGGACACGGGCACCGACGATACCGGCGCGGGGCCGATGTGGATAACCCGTGCCCGATCCCGCGAGATCCCGCATTGTGAGCGAAGATCCTCCGCGCACGCGCCTCCTCGCACCTCTTCATCCCTGTATCGAAATCGGGGACGCATATGGTCGCTTCCCCTCTCCGGAAGCAACCATATGCGTCCCCGATTCGGGAATGACAGCGCGACCGCACACACGACACTTGCGACCGCGCACGCTTCACACGGTCCTACGCGTCGATGCGCTCGCGATCGAGGTCGTCGGCGTTCTCGATGAGGAACTCCTTGCGCGGCGCCACGTCATTGCCCATCAGCAGCTCGAACACCTGCGAGGCCGCGTGCGCGTCTTCCACCCGCACCCGGCGCAACGTGCGATGCTCGCGGTCCATCGTGGTCTCCGCCAGCTGATCGGCGTCCATCTCGCCGAGGCCCTTGTAGCGCTGGATCGGCTCCTGGTACTTCTTGCCGCGCCGGCGCAGCTCGGCCAGGAGGCCCTGCAGCTCCTTCTCGCTATAGGTGTAGATCACGTCGTTGGGCTTGCGCCCCGCGTTCTGCACGATCACGCGGTGCAGCGGCGGCACGGCGGCGTAGACGCGGCCGGCCTCGAGCATGGGCCGCATGTAGCGGAAGAACAGTGTGAGCAGCAGCGTGCGGATGTGCGCGCCGTCGACGTCGGCGTCGCTCATCAGGATCACCTTGCCGTAGCGGGCAGAATCGATGTCGAAGTCGCGACCCGATCCCGCGCCGATCACCTTGATGATCGCCCCGCACTCGGCGTTGTTCAGCATCTCGGCGACCGACGCCTTCTGCACGTTGAGGATCTTGCCGCGAATGGGCAGCAGCGCCTGGAACTCGCTGTCGCGGGCCGGGCGCGCGGTGCCGAGCGCGCTGTCGCCCTCGACGATGAAGAGCTCGGTGTTCGAGACGTCCTTCGAACGGCAGTCGATGAGCTTCACGGGGAGCGACGAGCTCTCGAGCGAGCTCTTGCGGCGCGCCGTGTCGCGCTGGGCGCGCAGGGCGATGCGCGCCTTCATCTCGGAGACCATCTTCTCGAGCAGCGCGCCGGTCTGGGTCTTGTCCTCCCGCTTGCTCGAGGCGTAGCGCTCCTCGAGGCCCTTGACGATGGCGCGCGACACGATCGACCGCACCGCGGCGGTGCCGAGCACCTCCTTGGTCTGGCCCTCGAACTGCGGCTCGGGCACCCGCACCGTCACGACGGCCGTGAGGCCGGTCAGGATGTCGTCCTTCTCGGGCTTGTCGCCGCCGGCCTTCAGCTTGCGGGCGTTCTGCTCGATCTGCTTGCGGAAGAACTTGACGAGGCCCTGCTCGAAACCGCTGAGGTGGGTGCCGCCCTTCGGAGTCGCGATGATGTTGACGAAGCTCTGCACCTCGGTGTCGTAGCCCGTGCCCCAGCGCAGCGCCACATCGACCTCGCAGCGCCGCTCGACCTCGCGGGAGACCAGGTGCCCGGTGCGCTCGTCCATGACGGGCACCGTCTCCGTGAAGGTCCCGGCGTCGGTGACGCGCCAGGTCTGCGTGAGCGGGGAGTCGACGGCCAGGAAGTCGACGAACTCGGAGATGCCGCCGTCGTAGGAGAAGCGGTGCACGGCCGGTTCGCCCGCCTCGCCCAGGGATTCGGGGCGCCGGTCGGTGATCTCGATGGCGAGCCCCGGCACCAGGAACGCGGTCTGCCGCGCGCGGGAGACCAGGGACTCCGGTTCGAACCGCGCCGTGGCGAGGAAGATCTGGGGATCGGCCCAGTACCGCACGCGGGTGCCGGTGACGCCCTTCCTCACCTTGCCGACGACCCGCAGCTCCGACGAGTCCTCGAACGGGGTGAAGGGGCTGTCGGGCCCCTCCCCGGCGAACACGCCGGGCTCGCCGTGCCTGAACGACATGGCCCAGGTCTTGCCGTCGCGATCGACCTCGACATCGAGTCGCGACGAGAGCGCGTTGACCACCGAGGCGCCGACGCCGTGCAGACCGCCTGAGGAGGCGTAGCCGCCGCCGCCGAACTTGCCGCCGGCGTGCAGCTTGGTGTACACGAGCTCGACGCCGGAGAGGCCGGTCTTCGGCTCGATGTCGACGGGCACGCCCCGGCCGCGGTCGGACACCGTCACGCTGCCGTCGGCGTGGAGGATGATCCCGATCTCGTCGCCGTAGCCGGCGAGCGCCTCGTCGACCGAGTTGTCGATGATCTCCCAGAGGCAGTGCATCAGGCCTCGGGAATCGGTGGTGCCGATGTACATGCCCGGCCGCTTCCGCACCGCTTCGAGTCCCTCGAGAACGGTGAGATGTCGCGCGGAATAGCTCGAATCTGCCACTGCTGGGTGCTCCTCTGTTCGATGACGCATCTACCCTAGGGCAGACCCCCGACATCGACCGGGCACGGCTCCGGCGAGTGCCGAAGCCGGATCCCCGGGGATACGCGTTCAGCGAACCCGGGCGGTCTCTGCGCGGAAAACCGGTCGGGACATGCTTGGATAGAGGCGTATCGAACGGTAAGGAACGGGAGGACGCCATGACGACGCTCGAGCAGGATCGCGCCGAAGAGGTCGAAGCCGCGGATCGCCCGCTCAGTGCGCTCGACCGCTGCGACAGTTGCGGCGCTCAGGCGTACGTCCGCGTGATGCTGAACGGCAGCGAACTCCTGTTCTGCGCGCACCACGCGCACAAGCACGAACCCAAGCTCCGTCCCCTGGCGGAGGTCTGGCACGACGAGAGCCACCGGCTGAGCGTGTAGCGCCCGACCGCGCGAGCCGAAGACGAGCAATGCCCCGGCCTCGGCCGGGGCATTGCTCGTTCGCGGGGCGCGGTTCGCGACCTACTCGAGGTAGTCGCGCAGCTGCTGCGACCGAGAGGGGTGCCGCAGCTTCGCCATGGTCTTCGACTCGATCTGGCGGATGCGCTCGCGCGTCACGCCGAAGGTGTCGCCGATCTGGTCGAGGGTCTTCGGCATGCCGTCGCCGAGGCCGAAGCGCATGCGGATCACGCCGGCCTCGCGCTCGGAGAGCGAGTCGAGCAGCTGCTCGAGCTGCTGCTGCAGCATGGTGAAGCCCACCGCGTCGGCGGGCACGACCGCCTCGGTGTCCTCGATGAGGTCGCCGAACTCGCTGTCGCCGTCCTCGCCGAGCGGGGTGTGCAGAGAG
>JASGDX010000306.1:0-3102 GCA_047606985.1 Leucobacter sp.
GTGCTCTCGCTCGCGGGACCCCTCTGGATGCCCGGTATCGAGACCGGCGATCGCCTCTGTCTGGCCATCATGCACCTGGTGTTCGCCGGCTCCTACATCCCCGCGATGGCGGCGACGGCGCGCCCGTCCGCGGCGCCCTCGAACGACGCCTGATGCGATACCCGCTGGGCGCCCTGCTGGCGCGAGCCCAGGCGCGATTCGTCGCCGACTGCGAGTCGCGCCTGGCGGACGCCGGATTCCCGGATCTCGCGATCGCCCACGGCATCAACATCACCCGGCATCTCTCACCGGGAACGCCGATGCGCGTCGCCGAGCTCGTGCCGCTCTCGGGCATCACGAAGCAGGCGGTCAGTCAGCAGGTGGCCTACCTCGTGGAGCACGGGTACCTCACGGTCTCGCCCGATGCGCGCGACCGCCGCAGCAGAGTCGTCGCCCTGACCGCGCGAGGCGTCGAGAGCCAGTGCGCGGTGCGGAGCATCTTCGCCGAGGTGCATCGTGCCTGGCAGGCGAGCTACGGCGAGGACCGGATGCGGGATCTCTCCGATACCCTCGCGCTGATCACCGGCCTCGAGCCAGCCTCCTGATCGCCACGCTCCGATGCGCCGCCGGGTGCGACGCATCACCGGGTGCAACGGGCCGCCGGGTGCAACGGGCCCGCGAGGCCGGCCGCGGATCCCGACCTTACGATGGGAGCATGCACCGCAGCATCCGTGCCTTCAGCCTCCTCGCCTGGGCGCCGTACCTCGCGCTCGCGATCGTGCACGTGGTCGCCCTCGGCACCGCGAGTCCGGTCGCGGGACCGACCAAGCTCGCGCTGATGCCGCTGCTCGCGCTGCCCGTGATCGTCGCGGCGCCTCGGCTGCGGCCGCGCGCCGCGACGGCGCTCCTGCTCGCGGCTCTCCTCTGCTCCTGGCTCGGCGACGGGGCGGGCGCGTTCTTCCCCGGTAGCCCGGAGCTGCCGCTCATGCTGCTGTTCTTCGGCATCGCCCACCTCGCCTACATCTCGCTGTTCCTGCGCTTCGCCCGCGTCCGCCGGCTCCCCCGGTGGACCCTGGTCTACGCCACCTGGTGGATCGCAATGCTGGCGGTGCTCGGCCCGCGCATCGGCGCGCTCGTCTTCGCGGTCGCCGCCTATGGGATCGTGCTCGCCGGCACAGCCGCGGCCGCGGCGCGCTGCAACCCGCTCATCGCCTGGGGAGGCGTCTTCTTCCTCGCCAGCGACTCGATCCTGGCGTTCCGCTTGTTCCTGCCCGATGCCATGCCCGATTGGACGAGCCCGGCCGTCATGCTGACCTATACGCTCGGCCAGGGCCTCCTCGTCGCGGGCGCGCTGCGCGCGCTGGGATCGCGCACGACCGGTTGACGGCGCGTCACCGTGCCGCAGCCAGGGAGAGGCTGTTGCCGTCCGGGTCGAGCACGGTGACGTGCCGCACGCCGTTGCCGTAGGCCTCGAGAGGCTTATGACCGATCCCGACCCCGCCCCATCGGGAGAGCCAAGGATCGAGATCCTCGACGCCGAGGGTGACGAGGCCCCCTCCGGCCCTCGCGGGATCCGGGGCGATGAACAGCCAGGCGTGCTCCGACACCTGCCACATCGCCTCGTCGCCGACGATTTCATCGGCGGATCGACCGAAGAAGGCCGCATACCACTCGAGGCCGGAGGCGAGGTCTCGCACCGGAAGGCCGGCGAAGAGCTGGGACTCGGCGGGCATCAGCTCGCCTCCCCCGCAGGGTGCGGGGGTTCGGATGCCGCGTTCTCGCCCGCTTTGCGGGTGAAGGTGACGTGCAGTGTGCCGCTCTCCGCGACCTCGGTCGCGACGTCGTACCCGAGGTCGAACCCGCGCAGCCCGTCCCACAGCCTCCCGCCGTCGCCGACCAGGATCGGGGCGATCGCGACGTGGAGCTCATCGATGAGCCCGGCCTGCAGGAAGTCGCGGACCACGGCGGGGCCGCCGCCGATCCGCACGTCCCCGCCGTTCGCGGCCTTCGTCGCGAGCGCGAGCGCTTCCTCGGGGGTCGCCGAGAGGAAGCGGAACGTGGTGCCGCCCTCCATGACGAGTTCCGGCCGCTGCTCGTGCGTGAGTACGAACACGGGCACATGGAAAGGAGGGTTCTCTCCCCACCAACCGCGCCATTCCGGGTCGTCCGGGTGCAGGTGCAGCCCGAACTTGCCGGCGCCCATGATCTCGGCGCCGATCCCCTCGAAGTAGGCGGCGGCGTACTTGTCATCGATCCCCGTCGTGCCGGCGCCAGAGATGTCGCCGAACACCCGTTCCCGCATGGTGCGCGTCGCCGTGTAGGCCTCCACCAGCCGGAACCAGTCCGTGCCGAACGGGTCCTCCGGAGTCCCATCGGCGGTGCTGGCGAATCCGTCGAGCGAGATGTTCAGGTCGGCGCGTACCCTCATGGCCAGAGCTCCTTATGTGATTGCATATTACAATCACTAGTGTGCGACTCGAATCGCATGGCGTCAAGGAGGAGACGTGCAACCACGATCCGGATGCGCCATCAACGCCGCCGTCGAGGCCCTCGGCGACCGGTGGTCGTTCCTCATCCTGCGCGACATGGTCTTCGGCGACCGCCGCTACTTCCGCGAGCTGCTCTCCGGCTCGATCGAGGGCATCGCGTCGAACATCCTCGCCGACCGGCTCAAGAAGCTCGCCGCGGCGGGCATCCTCACCCGGGAGGATGCCCGCCGCGGGCGCCGCGCCCGCTACAGTCTCACCGAGGCGGGTATCCAAACCCTCCCCATCCTCTTCGCGCTCGGCAACTGGGGCCTCGACTGGCGCGAGGGCACGCCGGAGCTGCGCACCCGCCAGGAACTCATGCGCGCCGAAGGGCCCGAGTTCATCGCCGAGCTCATGGACGAACTGCGCGTGCGGCACCTCGACGCCGAGCCGCGACCCCGCAGCGGCCCGGGCCCGCTCGAGCGGCTCGAGGCGGCATACCGGGCCGCTGCGGAGGGCACCGCCTGATCCCGCGCGGAGCACCTACCCGCAGGCCCGGACTCAACGAAGCGCCGCAGTCTCGGGCCCGCGAGCCCCCCCCCCCCCCGAATCCGCTGGTCAGTTTCAGGGGTATCGCCCGGCACTTACCCCTGAA
>JASGDX010000307.1:0-7378 GCA_047606985.1 Leucobacter sp.
CCGAGCAGCGCCAGCACGGCTGCGAGGACGAGAGCCGTCGGGGCCATCCAACCCGGCTCGCGCCACTCCGGCCGCAGCAGGCCGAGCGACACGAGCCAGACCGCGAGCAGCAGGAACGGCCAGCTCACGAACGACGTGGCGGCCAGCGCGAACGCGGCCGATCCGGGACTGCACGGGTACTGCGCGAACTGCCGCGGTTCGAGATGCCCTCGGTTCTCGAAGAAGGGCACCACGAAGACGGCGGCGAGCACCAGCGCGCCGATGATCGTGTCGACGAGGGCGCGATCCTCGCCGGCCGGGAGCAGTCGGGCCGGCAGATAGGCCAGCAGCACCGCGGAGGCCGCGAGCACCAGGTACAGCACCGAGGTGCGCAGCCCCCTCGTGAACGATCCGCGGAAGGCGCCCCCCAGCAGCGCTAGACGGAGTCGGAAGAGCCGTGCAACCACTCCAGCCCCTTCCTCGCGTCGCTCATGCCGGTGAGCTCGGTGAAGCGCTCCTCCAGGCTGAGGCCGTCGCGCACCGCGTCGACCGTGCCCTGAGCGATCACGCTGCCGTCGACGATGATCGAGACGTGATCGCAGACCCGCTGGATCAGGTCGAGGCTGTGGCTCGACATCACCACGCTGCCGCCCCCGGCGACGTACTTCTCGAGGATCTCGGTGACGTTCGACGCCGAGACCGGGTCGATGGTCTCGAACGGCTCGTCGAGCACCAGCACCTGGGGCGCGTGGATCATGGAGCAGGCGAGCGCGATCTTCTTCTGCATGCCTGCGGAGTAGTCGGAGACCAGGCGCCCGAGCGCCGACTCGAGGCCGAAGGCCTCGGCGAGCTCGGCCGAGCGCTGGGCGACGGAGGCCTCGGCCACGCCGTGCAGCACGCCGGAGTAGTAGAGCAGCTGGGCTCCCGTGAGCCGGTCGAAGAGGCGCAGGCGATCCGGCAGCGTGCCGATGAGGCGCTTCGCCGCCGGCCCGTCCGACCAGACGTCGACGTCGCCCACCGTGACACGGCCCGAGGTCGGCCGCAGCAGGCCGCTGATCATCGACAGCGTGGTGGTCTTGCCCGCCCCGTTGGGACCGACGATGCCCGTGAACGAGCCCGCGTGCACCGCGATCGACACATCGCCGGCGGCGATGATGCCGCCGTAGGTCTTGGTGAGCATCTCGGTGCGCAGCACGACCGGATTCTGCTCGGCCAGCCGGCCGCGCTCGCGGGCGCGCACGACCGACGGCACCGGCACCTGGATGCGCCCGGTGCGGGTCGACCGCCCTTCCTGCTCGGGCGCGGGCATGGCAGACGTGGATTCGGACGGCACGGGTTCTAATTTATCAAACACTCGGGGGTGCGACGTGCGCGCGACCTGTATCCGCGGGATCCGAGCGTCCGGCAGACCGACCCGCACCGGCCCGATGCACGCGCGGGCCCGTCGAGACGGCAGAATAGCTGTGTGACCTCATCCTCCCCGCGCCCCGCGCGCGCCGGGCGCCCCGAGCGCCGGTCGCGGCGCGCGAGCCCGCTCGCATCGCTGTGGCTGCTGAGCCGCAGGGATCTCAAGGTGCGCTACTCGACCTCCCTGCTGGGCTACGTGTGGTCGATCCTCGATCCCCTGCTGATGAGCCTCATCTACTGGTTCATCTTCACGCAGGTGATGGCGCGCTCGGTCGGCGAGGAGCCCTACATCGTGTTCCTGCTCACGGCGATGCTGCCGTGGGTGTGGTTCAACGGCGCCGTCTCCGACTCCACCCGCGCCTTCCTGCGCGACGTCAAGCTCGTGCGCTCGGTGTCGCTGCCGCACTGGATCTGGGTGGGCCGCATCGTGTGCTCGAAGGGCATCGAGTTCCTGCTCAGCATGCCGGTGCTCGCAGCCTTCGCGATCGCCACGGGCGCGAAGCCGGGCTGGGAGCTGCTGCTGTTCCCGGTCGCGGTGCTGCTGCTCGCGGCGCTGACGCTCGGGATCGGCCTCATCATCGCGCCGCTCACCGTGTTCTTCCGCGATTTCGAGCGGGCGGCGAAACTGGTGCTGCGCGTGCTCTTCTACGCCTCGCCCATCATCTACGGCGCCGCCGACCTGCCGGCTTTCGCGCAGCCCCTGGCCTGGCTCAACCCGCTCTCGGGCGTCTTCGCACTGTTCCGCGCCGGATTCTTCCCGGATCAGCTGAACTGGCCGCTCGTCGGCGTGTCGGCCGCGATCTCGCTCGCTCTCCTCGCCGTCGGCGTGGTCGTCTTCCGCCGCAGCATCGGCGGCGTTCTGAAGGAGCTGTGATGACGGATCCCGAGTGCACCGCGGCCTCCGCGACCGGCGCGGCGGCGACGATCATCTCTGCCGACGGCCTCGGCGTGCGCTTCCGGCGCAACCGGGGATCCCGCCGCAGCTTCAAGGACCTCTTCGCCGGGCGCTCCCGCCGCAGTCGGCCAGGCGAGTTCTGGGCGCTGCGCGAGGTCTCGTTCGACGTGCGGCCGGGCGAGGCCATCGGCGTCGTCGGCCGCAACGGGCAGGGCAAGTCGACGCTGCTCAAGCTCGTGGCCGGCGTGCTCTTCCCCGACGAGGGCCGGGTGCGGGTGCACGGAGGCGTCGCCCCGCTCATCGAGATCACGGGCGGCTTCGTCGGCGATCTGACCGTGCGGGACAACGTGCACCTCACCGCCGGCCTGCACGGCCTCGGCAAGCGCGAGATCGCCGAGCGCTTCGCCTCGATCATCGGGTTCGCTGGCGCGGAGGACGTGATCGACACCCCGTTCAAGCACCTCTCCAGCGGCATGAAAGTGCGCGTCGCGTTCTCCCTCATCTCGCAGCTCGACGAGCCCGTGCTGCTCGTCGACGAGGTGCTGGCCGTGGGCGACAAGGCCTTCCGCGCCAAGTGCTACCGGCGCATCGAGGAGCTGCTCGCCGACGGCAAGACGCTCTTCCTCGTCTCGCACAACGAGCGCGACCTGCGCCGCTTCTGCAGCCGCGGCCTCTACCTCGACGGGGGACGGCTCGTGCTCGACGGACCGATCGGCGAGGTGCTCGACCGCTACAACGCCGATCACCCGGCCTAGGCCGACGCCCTCAGCCCCGGGCCCGCCACTCCTCGGCCTTCGCGAGCAGCGACTCGATCGCGGCGTGGAAGCGGGCCGTCGGCGCACCCGGTGAGGTGTCGCCGAAGTAGCGCTGCGACCAGGTGCCGAGGCGCTCGCGGGCGGCCTCGTCGCCGATCACCCGGTCGAGCACCGCGACGATGTCGGGCGCGTCGCCGGCGTCGAGCCACTCGCAGACGCTCAGGTAGCCGCCCTCGTCGACGGAGGCCTCCGGCGCGAGCGGGCGGGTGACCATGAGGGGCCTGCCCGTGGCGAGGCGGTCGTAGACCATGGCCGAGATGTCGCAGATCGCCACGTCGGGTCGCAGCAGCTGCCAGCCGAGCGATGGGGAGTCGTCGTACACGTGCTGCGCCGAGGCGTCCCGCTCGTTGGCCTCGGCCAGCATCGCGATGATGCGCTGGTTCGCTGCGCCGAAGGCCATGTCCACGACGCCGCTGCGCGGATGCGGGCGGTAGACCACTCGGTGCCGGCCGGTCGCGAGCAGCTCCCGTACCAGGCGCTCGCCGTGTGTGACGATCGAGCCGTAGCAGGCGGCCGGACGGTCCCCCTCCCAGGTGGGGGCGTACAGCACGACCGTGCGCTCGTCGTCGGCGAACGGCGGCGCGCCGCTCAGATGATCGGTCTGCGGGCGGCCGATGGGGATCGTGCGCTTCTCGACGTCGTAGTCCCAGAGCGCCTTCGAGAGGCGGCTGCGCGCCGCATCGCCCGCGACCAGCGCGACGTCGTACGTCTTGTGCTGGTTGCTGGTCATGTACATCTTGTCGCTCTCGCCGTGATTGATGAACACGTGCCAGCGCTGGCCGTAGCGCATCATCTGGAAGTTCCGGGTGTTCTGGTTCACGTAGAGGATCACGTCGAGGCTCTGCTGATCGATGACCCGTTCGAGCTCGACCACCTTCGAGGCGAAGGCGATGTCGAGGCCGCTCTCGCGCATCAGCTGCCGCGCGCCCGCCGCATGCCGAGCGATAACGAGCACGGGCCACCGCTCGGACAGTTCCCGAAGCGGTTCGTACCATTGGCGCATCTGGTAGATGTTGACATCGCTGTCGGCGAAGTAGACGCCGATGCGATAGTGCTGCTCCTCCAGCGGGCCCCGCTCCTGCAGCATCCCCCGCAGCTCGAAATACGCCTTCCGTCCCTTGAGCACGCGCTTCGCCAAGCGCACCGCCCGCTTCGCATCCTTCGTGAGTTGCATCCCTCCAGGGTATCCGTTTCTTCCTGTGGGAGGATCGTGGGGTGAATCTCCCGCCGCTCCCGAGCACGCCCGCCGTGAGCTATGTCATGCCGGTGCTCAACGAGGAGGGCTTCCTCGAGCGGGCGGTGCGCACGATCCTCGCTCAGGACTACGCGGGAGAGAAGGAGATCGTGCTGGCGCTAGGGCCCTCGCGCGATCGCAGCGATGAGATCGCGCGCCGTCTCGCCGAGGAGGATCCGCGCGTGCGTCTCGTCGCGAATCCCGAGCGGGATATCCCGTCGGGGCTCAATCGCGCCATCGCGGCGAGCCGGCACCCGGTGGTGGTGCGCGTCGACGCGCACTCGGAGCTCTCGCCCGATTACACCAGGCTCGGGATCGAGGCCCTGCAGCGCGAGGGCGCAGTGAACACCGGCGGCGTGATGCGTGCGGCGGGCCGGGGCGACGTGCAGCGAGCGATCGCCCGCGGCTACAACAGCCCCTTCGGGCTCGGCGGCGGCGCCTACCACGGCGACGGCGCACCTGGCCCGGCGGAATCGGCCTACCTGGGCGTCTTCCGGCGCGAGGCCCTGGATGCGGTCGGCGGCTACGATCCCGGAATCCTGCGCGGCGAGGATTGGGAGCTCAACCTGCGGCTGCGACTCGCCGGAGGTCTCGTGTGGTTCGAGCCGGCGCTGGGAGTCACCTACTGGCCGCGGGCGAGCCTCGGAGATCTCGCCAGGCAGTTCTTCGCGACCGGTACTTGGCGGGCGGTGCTGGTGCGGCGCTACGGACGGGCGAATCCCTGGCGCTTCTTCATTCCGGGTGCGCTCGTGATCGGGATCGCCGCGAGCCTCGTCGCGCTCGCGCTGCTGGCGGCGGGCGCACTCCCCTGGGCGTCGGGCTGGCCGGTGCTGCTCGCGCCCGCGATCTGCTATCTGCTCGGGATCGCCTACGCCGTGCTCCGCATCCCGGAGCAGCGCGGGCCGCGCGATCGGCTGCTCACCGCGGCGACGCTCATCACGATGCATCTGAGCTGGGGCGCCGGTTTTCTGCGCGGCATCCTCTTCGGCGGCGGCCGCGTGGTCGATCGCTCTCGGGTCTGAGACCGCGGCTTCCGAGCCGCAGGCAGGGGCGCGCGGTTCAGTCGCGGTCAGAGCGCGCCGCGCGCGATGAGCGCATCGACCACCCGTTCGGCCGCCCGGCCGTCATCGTGCGGATTGAAGCGCTCCCGCCAGGCCGCGGCGCGATCCTCGGCGCCTCGCACCCACGCGGCGTTTCTTCCACGGGCCTCGAGCTCCCGGGCGCAGGCGACCACCTCTCCCCGCTGCGTCAGCAGCGGACCCGGGGCCTCGCGCTCGAAGTCGAAGGTGAAACCGCGCTCGCGATCCCGGTAGGCGACGAGATCCGGTACGAAGAACGCCATCGGCACGCGCGCGATCGACGCGTCGAACATGATCGACGAGTAGTCGGTCACCAGCAGATCGGCCGCGAGGATGACGTCGTTGACATCTGGGTGCCGCGAGACGTCGATCACGCGGTTCTCCAGGCCGCCGTAACCGCCGAAGCGGTGCGTGCGGGTGTGCCCGCGCACGAGCACCACCCATGGGCTCCCCGGAGTGTCGAGTTCATCGGCGAGCGCCTGGACGTCGAGCAGATCCACGAGCCCGGCAGCCTGGCCTCGGCGGTGCTCCCTCCAGGTCGGCGCGTAGACGAGCACGCGTGCGCCGTCGGGCACGCCGAGTTCCCGCCTCGCCGCCTGCACGACGAAGTCGATGCGATGCGCGCCTCGAGCCGAGTCCACGACTGCGCGGGCCAAGCGATCATCGCGCGGGTAGCCCGTCTCGAGGATCTCGCCGCGGTAGGCGTAGCTGCGGCGGAACTGGGCGGTCGAGTGCGGGTTCTGCGAGAGCATGAGACTCCAGCGGCGGCTCTCCCTGCGCACCGCGATCTGCGTCTGCAGCCCCGAACCCGGCCGGGTGAGCGCGAGGTGCTTGAGCATCGTGCCGTGCCACGTCTGCAGTACCGTCTGCCCGCGGCGCCCGCGGAAGCCGAACCGCAGCCAGTCATTGACCACGAGCAGGCGCGCGCGGCGCCGCGCGGCGAACCAGTCGGCCCCGCCGACGAGCAGGGGCGTCGCACCCTCCGGTACCTCGACGCGCTCGCTCGTCACGCTCCAGTACCGCGGCAGCTCGGGATACCGTGCGGCGATCTCGCGGTCGATCGCCAGCGGATTGCAGCTCACCTGGCGCCCCTCGAAACTCTCGAAGAAGACGCCCTCCGCGACGCGCTGCGCGGCGGGGAGCGCGAGGCGGCGGATCTCCGCCAGCACGCGGGCCGCGGCCCCGCCCTCGGGATGGGCGTGGAACCGTGCGGAGAGCGCTCGCGACTCGAGCTGCGCCTCCCGCATGCCGTCCGGGGTCATGATCCGGTCCATGTGGCCGAGCACTTGTGCCCAGCTCGCCTGCACCTGACCCGCCGCGGTCACTTCGAGTGGCTCGTACAGCCCCCGCGTCGCCGTGTACTCGGCGAGATCCGGGGCGAACCAGACGATGGGGCGCTCGAGCAGCGCGTAGTCGATCGCGATCGACGAGTAGTCGGTGACGACCAGGTCGAATGCGCCGAGCAGCGGGGTGATGTCGGGGGCCAGACTCTGTGGCAGGAAGTGGACCCGCTCGGCCAGGCGGCCGTCCGCGGCATCGGTCTCGCCGAACACCGCGTCGTAGGCGCCGCTGCCCATCGGGTGGGAGCGGATGATGAGCCGCGCGTCGTTCGCCGCCAGCCAGGCGCTGATCGCGGCGGCCTCGGCATCGCTGGGGACGGCCGGGTCGACGGACCCGTCGCGCCAGGTCGGCGCGTAGAGCAGGAGCGTCTCGGGGCGGGCCGAGCCGACCGCGTCCCCCGGGAGCCCGAGCAGCCGGCGCACCCTGGCGCGCACCGCTGAGGCGAGTTCGGGATCCTGCGCCTGAGCGGCCACCGCATCGTCCCGCGGATCTCCGAGCACCTGCACTCGACCCGGAGCGACGCGGTTGGCGTCTCGCAGCCGCTCGGCGACGGTGATCGATCCGGCGACGTAGAGCTGCACCCGCTCCGTGCCGATTCGGTAGACCCGCCGCAGCACCGACCGCACGA
>JASGDX010000308.1:0-9580 GCA_047606985.1 Leucobacter sp.
GCTCAGCTCGGCGACCATCCCCGAGTGCTGAGGGCAGGGGCGGAGAACCCGGGTGCGGAGGGTCTGCGCGCCGAGAACCTGCGCGTGCCGAGAGCCTGCGCGGATGGCGGCGCCCGTCAAGCCGTAGGCGGCTCGGTGAGCGCTCAACACCCCGTCCGAGTGGTTCCGCTCAACGTTTTCGTACCCGGTTCCTCCTCTGGGGGTCTTTGGGGGGAACCAGAGGCGGAACCGGGTACACAGATAACACGGCGAACCGGTCGGATCGTGACGCTCGTTTCGAAAAAATTTTCTTCGAGGCTCCATGGCACCCCTCGCCGGCCTCCGCGCGCCCTACCCGTCCGTGAGGTCTGCCGCAGATGCCGGCAGCTTGCGCACCCGCGCCCGCCGCCGCTTCCGCTCCGGGATCATCGACCGCATCTCCTCGAGCTTGCCGAAGCAGAGCAGGCGGTCCTCCGCCTCGAGCACCACGTGCTTGCGCGGGTTCGGGATCACCTGCACCCCTCGATGCAGCGTCAGCACGGTGATATCGCGATCCCACAGCCCCAGGTCGCCGAGCGCCTTGCCGATGTGCTCCGATCCCGCATGCATCGTCAGCTCGGCGACGCCGTACCCGGTCGACACGCTGAGCCGCTGGCGCACGTCGATCTCGGGGAAGTTCACCTGGTTCGCGATGTAGTCGATGATCGCGCCGGCCACGTCGAGGCCGGTCGCCGTCTCGATGCCCTGCAGGCCGGGAGAGGAGTTGACCTCCATCACGAGCGGGCCGTCATCCCCCTCGAGCATGTCGACACCCGCGACGCGCAGGCCCATGATCTGCGCCGAGCGCACGGCGACCTGCTCGTATGCCGGGTCGAGCTGCACCGCCTCGACGGTGCCGCCGCGGTGCACGTTCGAGCGGAACTCGTCGCCGCTCGCGATGCGCCGCATCGCCGCGACCACCCGATCACCCACCACCAGCGCACGGATGTCCCGGCCGCGGCTCTCGGCGATGAAGCGCTGGATCAGCACGTTCTGGCGGGTCGAGTGCAGCGTCTCGATGATCGCCTCGGCCACCTTCACCTGAGGGGCGAGGATCACGCCGATGCCCTGCGTGCCCTCGAGCAGCTTGATGACCACCGGCGCGCCGCCCACGCTCTCGATCGCCGGTCGCACGTCGGCGCGGTTGCGCACGAACGCCGTCGCCGGCATGTCGATGCTGTGGCGCGACAGGATCTGGATGGCGCGCAGCTTGTCGCGGGCGTTCGAGATGCCGTTGGCGGTGTTGGGCGTGTAGACGTCCATCTGCTCGAACTGGCGCACCACCGCGGTGCCGAAGTAGGTGATGGAGCTGCCGATGCGGGGCAGGATCGCGTCGTAGTCGCCCAGCTGCCTGCCCCGGTAGAGCAGGTCGGGCGTGTCGGGAGCCGCGAGATCGATGGCGAAGCGCAGCGTGTTGAGCACCTTGGCGCTGTGGCCGCGGTCTGCGGCCGCGGCCTGGAGTCGCTGCGTCGAGTACGCCTGGGGGGCGCGCGAGAGAATCGCGAGTTTCACCGTGGTTTCCTGCCAAGATAGGAGCGTGAGCGGACCACACCATTCAAGCACTCCGACGGGGTGGCGCGAGTGGGTATCTCTGCACGGCATCGGCGTGCCGTGGATCAAGGCCAAGATCGACACCGGTGCGCAGACCTCGGCGCTGCACGCGACCGATATCGCCGAGTTCGAGCGCGACGGCGCATCGTGGGTCCGCTTCACCGTGCAGCCCTGGCAGCTCACCGACGACGACGCGGTGACCGTCGAACTGCCGGTGCACGATCGGCGCACCGTGCGCAGCTCGTCCGGGCACGCGCAGGAGCGTCCCGTGGTGCTCGTGGAGATCGGGATCGCGGGCCGCACGATCGAGGCCGAGGTCACGCTGACGGACCGCGAGGAGATGGTGTTCCGCATGCTCATCGGCCGCGAGGCGCTGCGCCGCGGCTTCGTGGTCGACTCCGCCGAGTCGTTCATGGGCGGCAGGCCTCCGCGGGAGATCCGGCGCCGCAACCGCGGGCGCGGGTAGCGCGGGCGCGGGGCCTGACGCGCCCGGGACTTGGGGCGCGCGGGGTTTGCGCGCGCTCGGGGTTTGCGGTGCGCACGGGGTTTGCGCGCGCTCGGGGTTTGCGGTGCGCACGCGATGCGGGGTGTGCAGGAGATTCACGTTCCTGAGGACGGTTCGGCGCAAATCCGTCCTCAGGAACCCGAATCTCCTGCTGTGCGCGACAACGCATCCCCGAGACGTCCCCCATTCCACAGAATTCCAATATGATGGATTCGTCAATTCATCATTCCGATATATCGATTCGGGATCGCCCGCCGCCGCACCCACCCCATCGTTCATCGGCTTCCCACACCACTCACCGGCCTCCCCCATCGCTCATCTCCCCGTCGCTCATCGCCACCACCGTCGCCCTCCACCCATCCCCTCGCCTCAACCCTTCTACCCACCCCCTCCCCTCACCCCACCACCTGCCGTCCATCCCACCCGCCACTGCACCGGAGCCGACATGCCCCTCGGAGACGCCCAGCGCCCCCTCTACGAGATCAAGGCCAACCTCTTCAAAGGGCTCGCCCACCCGCATCGCATCCGCGTGCTCGAGATCCTGAGCACCTCCGGCGAGACGTCGGTCGCCGACATGATCACCGAAACCGGGCTCGAGGCCTCCCACCTGTCTCAGCACCTGGCCGTGCTGCGGCGCTACCGACTGGTGCACTCCGAGCGTCGCGCCAACGTCGTCTACTATCGACTGGCGTTCCCCGAGGTGTCCGACCTGCTGCGCACGGCGAGGCACCTGCTCTTCGCGCTGCTCACCGACGACCAGGCCAACGGGGCCGCAGCGGCGAAGCTGCCCCTGCTCTCCCCGCTCGCGGACGGGCCCGAAGAATGATCGCATCGGCGCTGCGCTCGCTGCTGCCCTCGGCCGAGGACTCCCGCGGGCTGCGCCGCAGCTGGCGCTCCGATCTCGTGGCGGGGCTCACGGTGGGCATCGTCGCGCTGCCGCTCGCGCTCGCATTCGGTGTGAGCTCGGGTGTGGGCGCCGAGGCAGGGCTCGTCACCGCCATCGTCGCAGGGCTCGTCGCCGCGGTGTTCGGCGGTTCGAACGTGCAGGTGTCGGGGCCGACTGGCGCGATGGTCGTGGTGCTCGCGCCGATCGTGGCGGTGCACGGGGCCGGCGCGGTGGCGCTCGTGAGCATCATGGCCGGGATCATCGTGCTCGCGGCCGGACTGCTGCGGCTGGGCCGGGCGGTCAGCTACATCCCGTGGCCGGTGATCGAGGGCTTCACGGCGGGGATCGGCGTGATCATCTTCCTGCAGCAGGTGCCCGCGGCGGTGGGATCGTCGGCGAGCGGGCACTCGACGAATGCCGTGGTCGCCGCCTGGCAGGCGATCTCCGAGGCGTCCTGGCCGGACGCCGTGCTGCCGCTCGGGTCGGTGGCCGCGGTCGCCGCGATCATGCTCGTGCTGCCGCGCCTCTCCCCTGCGCTGCCCGCTTCGTTCATCGCGATCGTGGTGGTGTCGCTGGTCGCGGCGCTCTGCGGACTGCCGATCGCCACCATCGGCGAGCTGCCGCACGCGCTGCCCGCTCCGACGCTGCCGGTGCTCGATCCCGCCGTCATCGCGAGCCTCGCGGCCCCCGCATTCGCCGTCGCCGCTCTCGCCGCGATCGAGTCCCTGCTCTCGGCCCGCGTAGCGGCGACGCTCGCCGACACCGGTCACGTGAACGCCGACCGCGAGCTGTTCGGCCAGGGTCTCGCCTCGATCGCGGCCGGCCTCTTCGGCGGCATGCCGGCCACCGGCGCCATCGCCCGCACCGCGGTCAACGTGCGCAGCGGGGCGAAGACGAGGGTAGCCGCCGCAGCGCACGCGATCGTGCTCCTGCTCGTGGTGCTCGTCGCAGCCGACGTGGTCTCCGCGATCCCGCTCGCCGCGCTCTCGGGGGTGCTCATGATGACCGCCGCGCGCATGGTGTCCCCGGCCACGATGGGGCGCGTGCTGCGCTCGGGCCGGTCGAGCGCGATGGTGTTCGGGATCACGCTGTTCGTCACGGTCGCCTTCGATCTCATCGTGGCGGTCGGGATCGGCCTGGTCGCGGCCGCCTTCTTCGCTCTGCGCACGCTCAGCCGCATGAGCGGCGCGCACCGGGAGGCCCTGCCGGGCGATCCCGAACCCGGCGACGAGCGCATCGCCTTGTTCCGGATCGAGGGATCGCTGTTCTTCGGAGCGGCGGACCGACTGGTGGAGGAGATCTCCCGCGAGCCCGCCGCTGCCGAACGGGGACAAGGGGGATGCGCCGAGGGTGCGCTCGACGGGGTTGAGGATCGCAGAACGGAGGTGGTGATCCTGCGCCTCTCGGGCCTTCAGATCGTCGATGCCACCGGAGCGAACGCGCTCGCCGAGCTGGTGCTCGCGCTCGAGCGGAGAGGGGTGACCGTGCTCATCAAGGGGGTGCGCCCCGAGCATCGCGCCCTGCTCGAACGGCTCGGCGTGATCGGTTCGCTGCGCCATCCCAATCATCTCTTCGCCGAGCTCGACGCAGCGCTCGAGCACGCGCGGTCCCACGTGCGCCGATCTGCCGCCGGGCGCGCGGCTGCTGCCGGCGGCTGATCGGGCCCGATCCCACCGGAGAGACCGGACGCCTCGACGAAGAGGACACCCGGGCCGTCGGGCTCGCCTCCGAGCTCACCGCGGGCGCCTGCTCCGTGAGCGCGGTGCAGGAACTCGACGGCGTCAACTCGAGCGCGGCCGGCCTCGTGCCGAACGCGCAGTGTGACGCCGCTTTACCCCCGGGCTCGCGCCACCGGCCCGCGCGCGCGAGTATGGGGGGCATGAACAACCCCGAGGGCTGTGCGGATCGCGCCGATCGCGCCGATCCGAGCGGGGTTCCGTTCGCACGGCTCGATCCCGAGCTGCTGCGCGCGCAGCGCACGAGCATCAAGTGGACCCGTTACCCCGCCGACGTGCTGCCGCTCTTCGTGGCCGAGATGGACTTCGCGGTCGCGCCGGTGGTGCAGCGGGCGCTGATCGAGCGGGTGCTCGCCTCCGACACCGGCTACCTCGAGCATCCCGGGCCGCTCGCACCGGCGTTCGCCGATTTCGCGCGGGATCGCTGGGGCTGGGAAGTGCCCCGCGATCACGTGCACCTCGCCACCGATGTCGCGACCGGCATCGTCGAGTCGCTGCGCGTCTTCCTCCCGGGCGGCGGCCGGATCGCACTGCCCACCCCCGTGTACCCGAGCTTCTTCGAGATGCTCGACGAGGTGCCGTTCGAGGTGGTGGAGATCCCGCTGCGGCATCGCGACGAGCGGAGCGATGCGGGATCCGCGCCCGCCGACGCGTCCGAGTCCGCTGCCGCCCGCAGCGCGTCCGAGTCCGCCGAGGCGCGCCTCGATCTCGCCGCCGTCGAGCGCGCGTTCGCGAGCGAGGAGGGCGTCGAGGCGTTCCTGCTCTGCAGCCCGCACAATCCGCACGGCCTCATCCACTCCCGCGAGGATCTGGCGGAGCTGGCCCGCCTCGCGGCGCAGTACGACGTGTTCGTGATCTCCGACGAGATCCACGCCCCTCTCGCGCACGCCGGTCAGGCCTTCACCCCCTTTGCGCCCCTCGCGGCGGCGGCCGGTGCGCTGTCGGTCACGGTCACCTCGGCGAGCAAGGGCTGGAACCTCGCGGGCACCAAGTGCTCGGTGATCGTCGCAGCGGACGAACGCGCGAACGCCGCGCTGCTGAGGCTTCCGCCGGAGGTCGCCTGCCGAGCGAGCATCCTCGGCCTGCACGCGAGCGTCGCCGCGTTCGAGCAGGGCCGCGACTGGCTCGACCGGGCCGTCGCCCGGTTCGAGGCCAACGACCGGCTGCTCGCCGAGCTGGTGCGGGATCGGCTGCCCGGCGTGCGCCGCACGCGCCCGCGGGCGGGCTACCTGGTCTGGCTCGACTTCCGCGACGCGGGCCTCGGCGACGACCCGCACGGCCGGATCCTGCACGAGGCGAGGGTCGCCCTCAACGACGGCGCCGCGTTCGGGTCGGGCGGATCCGGCCACGTGCGCCTCAACCTCGCCTGCGCGCCCGACACCATCCGCGAGGCCGTCGAACGGATCGCCCGCATTCTGCCAGGCGGTGGTTGAGCGGCTTCCGAGCCGGAACAACCGATCGCAACATCATTTCGGCTCGCAGACTCGCTGGATGACCGGGGCGGGCTCCTCGCTCGACCGCCGGATCCGCATGAACAACACGAAGAAGGCCATATGAACACCTCACCCCGGGCAGCGCAGCCGATCTACGACTGGGACGGCTTCGGCTTCGACACGCGCCAGGTGCACGCGGGCGAGTACCCCGACAAGAACCACGGGCT
The DNA here is from genome assembly GCA_047606985.1 of Leucobacter sp. Lineage (GTDB taxonomy): Bacteria > Actinomycetota > Actinomycetes > Actinomycetales > Microbacteriaceae > Leucobacter. Next base: position 6,357 of record JASGDX010000308.1, read on the forward strand.
GCGGGTGCCCCCCATCGCCCTCTCGGCCGGCTACCTCTTCGACGACTTCGACGACCAGGTCAGCCGCTTCGACGCCAGCATCCACTGGCGGGCCGAGGACCATCCCGGGCGCGCGGGCGAGGAGGGCTTCTCCCCCTCCGAGAAACGCCGCAGTGGCGGCGGAGCAGCTCACCGCCAAGGCTTCGCCTTGTCGCCGAGTGAACATGCTCCAATCTACTCCCGCCAGGGCAACCCGTCGAACTGGGTCGCCGAGGAGCGCCTCGCGTCGCTCGAGGGCGGCGTCGTGTCGGTCGCCGTGTCGAGCGGCCAGGCGGCCATCTCGTCGGCGCTGTTCGCGCTGGCGCAGCAGGGCGACCACATCGTCTCCACGGCCTCGATCTACGGCGGCACGCGCATCCTCTTCGGGCGCAGCTTCAAGCGCTTCGGCATCGAGTTCGACTACGTCTGGGATGCGGATGACGACGCCGAGTGGGAGCGCGCGATCCGCCCCAACACCAAGGCGATCTACACCGAGACGGTGCCGAACCCCTGCAACGACATCACCGACCTGCGCCGCATCGCCGAGGTCGCGGCCCGCTACCGCCTTCCCGTGGTGGTCGACAACACGGTCGGTACGCCGGCTCTGATCCGCCCCTTCGAGCACGGGGCGAACATCGTGGTGCACTCCGCGACCAAGTTCCTCACCGGGCACGGGGCCGCCGTGGGCGGTGCCGTGGTCGACGGCGGCAACTTCGACTGGGAGGCCGCGGAGCTGGCCGGCCGGTCCTACCCGCTCATCACGCAGTCGTCGCGGCCCGGGGTGGCCCCGATGCTCGACCGCTTCGGCCGCGGCGCCTACGCCCGCGCGGTGCGGGAGTCGGTGGTCAACGACATCGGGCCGACCCTGTCGCCGCTGCACGGCTTCCTGCTGCACCAGGGCATGGAGACGCTGTCGCTGCGCATGGAGCGGCACGTCGCGTCGTCGCAGCGCATCGCGTCGTGGCTCGAGCAGCAGCCCGAGGTGCTGTCGGTCGACTACGCCGGCCTGCCGTCCTCGCCGCTGCACGAACTCGCGGTGCGCGACTACGGCACGGGCACGGGTGAGAACAGCGGCATCGGCCGCACCGGATCGGTGTTCGGGGTCACGGTGCGCGGCGGCATCGCAGGCGCGCGCGCCTGCGTCGACGGGCTGCGCGTGTTCTCGCGCATGACCGGCATCGGCGACACCCGCTCGATGGTGCTGCACCCGCTCACGTCGACGCACGGCACCTTCGCACCCGAGATCAACGAGCGGCTCGGGATCACGCCCGGCCTGCTGCGGCTCTCGGTCGGCCTCGAGTCGGCCGACGACCTCATCCGCGATCTGCGCGGCGCGCTCGACCGGGTCGCCGCGCTGTAGCGGATCGCTTCAGCAGGCCCCCGCGAGGCGGGAGTGCAGGCTTCGAGCCGCCGTTTCGGCTTCGCCGCAAGTTCTTCGCTCACAACGAGCGGTTCCGGACCAGTCTCCGACGAGTTCTCCACATCGAGGCATTCTCGGTCGAAAACCATAATCGGTACTGGCGTACTCTGTCTCCTATCCGGCACAATAGGAGCGTGATCGAGATGACCGAACCCCAGGTGTGGACCCTCATCGGAGTGTTCGCCGCCGCACTGATCGGCATGATCACCTTCACCACCCAGGTCATGTGGAAGGCCATCTCCGCGCAGATCGGCTCCCTCCGCAGCGAGATGAACGCCGGATTCGCCTCGATACGCGTCGAGACCGCAGCGCAGTTCGACTCCGTGCGCACGGAGATCGCGGCGGTGCGCGTCGAGACCGCGGCGCAGATCGAAGCCGTGCGCGCGGAGACGGCGGGGCAATTCGACTCGGTGCGCGCAGAGATCAACTCCGTTCGCTCGGAGGTCAACTCAGTTCGCGCGGAGGTCAACTCCGTTCGCGCAGAGGTCGCGTCCCTGCGCTCCCAGGTCGATCACCTCGATCGCGATGTGCAGGCGATCAGCCGCAAGGTCTTCCCCGAGCCGTAGGGCGTCGTGCCTCGCGGGCCGCGGGCCGAGGGAGCAGGCTATGCGACTCCGGATGCGGTCCGAGCCGCCTCCACCGCCTCGGGCGACGCCGCGTACTGATGCTCGGCAGTGGGGAACGCACCCCCGCGCACTTCGTCGGCGTAGGCCGTGATGGCCGCCGCCGCCTCGTCGCCGATCGCGGCGTAGCGCTTCACGAACTTCGCCGGGCGCCCCTCGGTGATGCCGAGCAGGTCGTGCAGCACGAGCACCTGGCCGTCGGCCGATCCCGCGCCGATCCCGATGATCGGGATGCGCAGCACCCGCCTCAACAGCTCCGTGATCTCGGCGGGCACGGCCTCGACCACCACGCAGAACGCCCCGGCCTCCTGCACGCCGAGCGCCTCCTCCACCACGCGCACCGCGCTCTCGACCGTGCGGCCCTGCGCGCGCAGCCCGCCGAGCGCGGTCGCGGTCTGCGGGGTGAGGCCCACGTGCGCCATGACCGGGACGCCCGCCGCCACGATCGCGCGGATGCGGCTCAGGCGGTGCTCGTTGCCGCCCTCGAGCTTCACCGCGTCCGCGCCCGCCTCCTTGACGAAGCGCACCGCGGTCTCCACGGCCTGCGCGTCCGAAGCCTCGGTCGATCCGAAGGGCACATCGCACACCACGAACGCAGACTCGGTGCCGCGGCGCACCGCCTTCGCGAGCACCAGCATCTCGTCGGTGGTGACCGCGACGGTCGAGCCGTAGCCCAGCACCACCTGCGCGCCCGAGTCTCCGACGAGCACCATGTCGACGCCCGCGCGCTCGGCGGCGCGGGCGCCGGGGTAGTCGTAGGCCGTGACCATCACGATGGGCTCGCCGTTCGCGCGCTTCTCGTGCAGCATCGGGATCGTGATCCGTGGCATGTCATTCCTCCTCGGGGGTGAGAGGCGGCTCCGGATCGCCTCCGGCGATGCTCGCACCCTCATCATGGTTCAGCGACGCATCGCCGTGCGGTATTCCGCAGTCGAGCAGCGCGTTGTCGATGAGGCGCACCTCGCCGACGCGGGCGGCGAGGGCGAGCAGGGCGGATCCCTCGAGTCGCCGCAGCGGCTCGAGGGAGTCCGGATCGACGATCGCGATGTACTCGGCCTCGATGCCGCCGGCCCGCAGCGTCGCGTCGGCGATCGCCCCCAGCGCGGCGGCATCGCGCTCGCCGGCGGCGACGGCCTCCGAGACCGCGTCGAGGGCGCGCGGGA
>JASGDX010000309.1:0-6416 GCA_047606985.1 Leucobacter sp.
CTCGTCGTCGAAGCGGCCTGTGGCCGATGCGTGGCCGGCGCCCTCGTGCTCTCCGAGGGTACGCGCGCCGACTCGATCCCGAATCTCGAGATCGAGACCGGCGACATCGAGGGCGCCGGCCACGCATCGGCCACAGGCCGCTTCGACGACGAGCACATCTTCTACCTCCAGAGCCGCGGCATCTCCGAGGAGGAGGCCCGCAAGCTCGTGGTGCGCGGATTCCTGCTCGAGGTCATCGCCCAGATCGGCGACGAGGCGACTGAGCAGCGCCTGCAGGCCGCCGTCGAGGCCGAGCTGGCCGAGTCCGTTCGCTGATGGCCAGGCGGAAGGTGCTCTCCGTGAGTGATCTGGTGCAGGATCAGGCGGCGCGGGTCGTCGTCGACGACGTGCCGATCGCCGTGGTGCTGGACTCCCAGGGGGAGATCCACGCCATCGGGGACACCTGCAGCCACGGGCAGATCAGCCTGTCGGAGGGCTTCGTCGAGGGCGACACGCTCGAATGCTGGGCCCACGGCTCCGCGTTCTCGCTGCGCACCGGCATCCCGCAGAACCTTCCGGCCTATGAGCCGGTTCCCGTCTACGTCGTCGAGATCGAAGACGGCGACGTGTACATCGACCCCAACGTTACGAAAGAGATTGAACCATGAGCTCCGTTCTTGAAATCAAGGACCTGCATGTCAGCGTCGAGACCGAGCAGGGCGAGAAGAAGATCCTCAAGGGGGTCGACCTCACGATCAAGCAGGGCGAGACCCATGCCATCATGGGCCCCAACGGCTCGGGCAAGTCGACCCTCGCCTACGCGATCGCTGGCCACCCGCGCTACGAGGTGACGGGCGGATCGATCCTGCTCGACGGCGAGGAGGTGCTCGATATGGAGGTGGACGAGCGCGCCCAGGCCGGCCTCTTCCTCGCCATGCAGTACCCGGTCGAGATCCCCGGCGTGACCAACGCCAACTTCCTGCGCACCGCGAAGACCGCGATCGACGGCGAGGCGCCGGCGATCCGCACCTGGATGAAGGACGTCAAGGAGGCCATGGCCAGGCTGCGCATGGACGAGTCCTTCGCCTCGCGCAACGTCAACGAGGGCTTCTCGGGCGGCGAGAAGAAGCGCAACGAGATCCTGCAGCTCGAACTGCTGAAGCCGAAGTTCGCGGTGCTCGACGAGACCGACTCCGGCCTCGACGTCGACGCGCTGAAGGTCGTCTCCGAGGGCGTCAACCGCGCCAAGGAGAACACCGGTCTCGGCGTGATGCTCATCACGCACTACACCCGTATCCTGCGGTACATCGAGCCCGACTTCGTGCACGTGTTCGTGAACGGCCGGGTCGCCGAGGAGGGCGGACCCGAGCTCGCCGACCGCCTCGAGGAAGAGGGCTACGACCGTTTCCTCGCCGGTGCTTCGGCCTGATCCCGGTCTGGTCTAGGCTGAGTTCCATGAGCGACGAAGCAACGACCGTTCCGCAGTCGATCGATCCCGAGTTCCGCGAGCAGGCGCTCGAAGCGCTCAAGAACGTGTCCGACCCCGAACTCGGCGTGAACATCGTCGACCTGGGGCTGATCTACGATCTCGCCTTCGACGAGGAGCACGACGCGCTGGTGATCAGCATGACGCTCACGAGCGCGGGCTGCCCGTTGACGGACGTCATCGAGAACGACATCGCCGAGGCGCTCGACGGACTCGTCACGGCCTTCCGCATCAACTGGGTGTGGATGCCGCCGTGGACCCCGGAGCGCATCACCGACGACGGCCGCGACATGATGAGAGCACTGGGCTTTGCCATCTAGCACGGCGCCCTCGAACCCGCTGCGCTCGCCCGACGACCCCCGTCTCAGCAGGATCGCCGGGCCGAGCGCGCTCGTCATCTTCGGCGTGACGGGCGACCTGTCGCGGAAGAAGCTGATGCCCGCGGTCTACGACCTCGCGAACCGCGGCCTGCTGCCTCCCGGCTTCGCCCTCGTCGGCTTCGCCCGCCGGGACTGGGCCGACCGCGACTTCGCGGAGATCGTGCGCGAGGCCGTGCGCAAGCATGCGCGCACCCCCTTCAAGGAGGAGACCTGGCAGCAGCTCGCGCAGGGCATCCGCTTCGTGCAGGGCCAGTTCGACGATCCCGCCGCCTACGAGCGTCTCCGAGACACGATCGACGCGCTCGATCGCGAGCGCGGCACCATGGGCAATCACGCCTTCTACCTGTCGATCCCGCCGCGCGCGTTCCCCGAGGTCGCGCGCCAGCTGAGCGGCTCGGGCCTCGTCGACCGCTCCGATGAGAACGCGAACCGCCCGTGGCGGCGCGTGATCATCGAGAAGCCGTTCGGCCACGACCTCGCATCGGCGCGCGCGCTGAACGACGCCCTCGAGGCCGCCTTCCCCGCCGACGCGATCTTCCGCATCGACCACTACCTCGGCAAGGAGACGGTGCAGAACATCCTGTCGCTGCGCTTCGCGAACGCGATGTACGAGCCGATCTGGAACCGCAACTACGTCGACCACGTGCAGATCACGATGGCGGAGGACATCGGCGTGGGCGGCCGCGCCGGCTACTACGACGGCGTCGGCGCCGCGCGCGACGTGATCCAGAACCACCTGCTGCAGCTCCTCGCCCTGACCGCGATGGAGGAGCCCATCACCCTGAGCGCCGAGCACTTGCGCGCCGAGAAGGAGAAGGTGCTCGAGGCGGCGCATCTCCCGAAGTCCATCGCCTCCGCGGTCGCGCGCGGCCAGTACGCGGGAGGCTGGCAGGGCGGGGAGCTGGTGAGCGGCTTCCTCGACGAGGAGGGGATGGCCCCTGACTCGCGCACGGAGACCTTCGCCGCGATGAAGCTGCACGTCAACACGAGGCGCTGGACGGGCGTGCCCTTCTACCTCCGCACCGGGAAGCGACTGGGCCGGCGGGTGACCGAGATCGCCGTCGTGTTCCGCAAGGAGCCGGGGGAGCTGTTCGGCAAGGCCGAGACCACCGAGCAGGGATCGAACGCGCTCGTGATCCGCGTGCAGCCCGACGAGGGCATCACGATCCGCTTCGGCGCGAAGGTGCCCGGCACCGCCGCTCGCGTGCGCGACGTCACCATGGACTTCGGCTACGGGCACGCGTTCACCGAGGCGAGCCCCGAGGCCTACGAGCGGCTGATCCTCGACGTGCTGCTGGGAGACGCGCCGCTCTTCCCGCGTCAGCGCGAGGTGGAGCTGTCGTGGCGCATCCTCGACCCCGTCGAGGAGTACTGGGCCGCGCAGGACGAGCCGTTGGAGCAGTACGCGCCAGGCTCGTGGGGACCGGACTCGGCCGCGGAGCTGCTGGCGCGCGATGGACGCAGCTGGAGGCGCCCGTGATCGAAGCACTGCCGCGCACGAGCGTGAGCGAGGTGGCCCGCAGGCTCGTGTCGATGCGCCAGGAGAGCGGGGTCGCCGCGCTGGGGCGCGTGCTGACCCTGGTCGTGGCCGCGACGGGCCCGCTCGACGAGGCGATGGTCCAGGCTGCGAACGACGCATCGAGCGAGCACCCGATGCGCGTCATCGTGCTGCTGACGCGTCCGGAGGGCGAGGCCCGCCTCGACGCCGAGATCCGCGTCGGCGCCGATGCCGGAGCCAGCGAAGTGGTCGTGCTGCGCGCCCACGGCGACGCCTGCTCGGGTGTGGAGAGCCTCGTATCCGGCTTGCTGCTGCCCGACGCCCCGCTGGTGGTGTGGTGGCCCGAGCGCGCTCCGGAGCGCCCGGGAGCCGATCCGCTGGGCCGCATCGCCCAGCGCCGCATCACCGACAGCACCGCGGTCACCGACCCGGCCGAGCAGTGCCGGCTCTTCGAGACCTACTCGCCGGGGGACACCGATCTGGCGTGGACCCGGCTGACGCGGTGGCGGGAGTACCTCGCCGCGATCCTCGACCAGCCGCCCTTCGACCCGGTGACCGCGGTCGAGGTGGTCGGCGCGGAGGGATCGATGTCGACGCAGCTGCTCGCGGCCTGGCTGCAGCTCTCCCTGGGCGTGCCGACCGCGTGCCGTACGCCGAAGGATCCGCGGCCCGCCGAGGGCGTGCGGTCCGTCGCGCTGTCGCGCGCGAGCGGCGACGCCGTGCTGGAGCGCGTCTCCGCCTCCCACGCGCTGCTGCGGCAACCCGGGCATCCCGCCCACGAGATCGTGCTGCGTCGTCGTACGCTGAGCGAATGCCTGACCGAGGAACTGCGCCGCCTCGACGAGGACGTCATGTACCGGCGCGTGCTGGAACGACTGCACCGCATCGGAGCGGCGCAGGAGAACAGCGGAAACCGAACGAGTGAATGGAGTACAGACCATGACTGAGAACGCACCAGCCGCCTCCGCGGCGAACGAGGCGACCGCCAACATCGGCGTCGTCGGCCTCGCCGTGATGGGCGCGAACCTCGCGCGCAACCTGGCGAGCCGAGAGGGCAACACCGTCGCCGTGCTCAACCGCAGCCGCGGGCGCACCGACGCGCTCGTCTCCGAGCACCCCGAGGCCGGCTTCGTGCCCGCGTACTCGTACGAGGAGTTCGCGGCGAGCCTGTCGAAGCCGCGCACCGCGATCATCATGGTGCAGGCGGGCGCCGCGACGGACGCGACGATCGACGAGCTGGTGCGCGTGTTCGAGCCGGGCGACATCATCGTCGACGGCGGCAACGCGTTCTTCCCCGACACCATCAGGCGCGAGCGCGCCATCCGCGAGACCGGCATCAACTTCGTCGGCGCCGGCATCTCCGGCGGCGAGGAGGGCGCGCTCAAGGGCCCGAGCATCATGCCCGGCGGCTCCGACGAGTCGTGGGTGACGCTCGGCCCGATCCTGCAGTCGATCGCGGCGGTGGCCGAGGGCGAGCCCTGCGTCACCCACGTCGGCCACGACGGCGCCGGCCACTTCGTGAAGATGGTGCACAACGGCATCGAGTACGCCGACATGCAGCTCATCGCCGAGGCCTACGATCTCATCCGCCGCGGCACGGGAAAGTCTCCCGCCGAGATCGCCGACGTCTTCGCCGAGTGGAACACCGGTGAGCTCGAGTCGTACCTCATCGAGATCACCGCGGAGGTGCTGCGTCAGATCGACGCGGAGACGGGCGCGCCGCTCGTCGACGTGATCCTCGACCAGGCGGGTGCCAAGGGCACCGGCGCGTGGACCGTGCAGACCGCGCTGTCGCTGGGCGTGCCCGTCTCGGGCATCGCCGAGGCGACCTTCGCCCGCTCGCTCTCCTCGCATCCCGAGCAGCGCTCGGTCGCGGCGGCTCTGCCCGGCCCCGAGGAGGCGTTCGCGGTGCCCGACGCCGACGCATTCGTCGAGGACGTGCGGCTCGCGCTGTACGCCTCGAAGATCGTCGCGTACTCGCAGGGCTTCGACGAGATCCGCGCGGGCGCCGCCGAGCACGACTGGAGCATCGACCTCGGCGCGGTCTCGAAGATCTGGCGGGGCGGCTGCATCATCCGCGCCCAGTTCCTCAACCGCATCGCCGATGCCTACGCCGAGCAGCCCGATCTGCCGCTGCTCATGTCGGCGCCGTACTTCGCCGACGCGCTCGGCCGCGGCCAGGCCGCGTGGCGCCGCGTGGTGGTCGCCGCCACGAACGCGGGCATCCCGGCCCCCGCGTTCTCCTCTTCGCTGGCCTACTACGACGGCCTGCGCGCCGAGCGGCTGCCCGCCGCGCTCGTGCAGGGGCAGCGCGACTTCTTCGGCGCGCACACCTACCGCCGCATCGACAAGCCGGGCGTCTTCCACACCCTGTGGTCGGGCGACCGCACCGAGGTCGAGGCCTGATCCGGTGAGCGGGCAGCGGGCGGCGCTCCGCGTCGAACGGGTCGCGGATCTGCCGTCGCTCGGCGAGGCCGCGGCCGCGGCGATCATCGGGATCTGCGCGGCGCGGCAGACCGAGGGCGCGGTGCCGTGCATCCTGCTGACCGGCGGCCGCGCCGGCGCAGCGGTGCTCGCTGCCATCGCGGGACACGCCCGTCGCGGCGAGGTCGACTGGCGGCGCGTGCGCCTGCTGTGGGGCGACGAGCGCTGGCTGCCCGCCGGCGACTCTGAGCGCAACGACCGGCTCGCCGACGAGCTGCTGCTCGGCGCGGTCGACGCGGATCCCGCGCTCGTCCACCGCATCGCGGCGAGCGACGCCGGCCGCTCCCTCGACGAGGCGGCGGCCGAGTACGCCGCCATCGTCGCGGGCGTCGACCGCGTCGACCTCGCCCTGAACGGGGTGGGGGAGGACGGGCACATCGCCTCGCTGTTCCCCGGCCGCGAGGATCTGCTGCGCGACGGCTCCGACGGCGAGGCGGTGCCCGACGCCTTCGCCGTGCGCGAGTCGCCGAAGCCGCCGCCCGAGCGGGTGACCCTGTCGTTGCCCGCGCTGCGGCGCGCGGAGCGCGTGTGGCTGTTCGCGACGGGCGCCGGCAAGGCAGATGCGGAGCGCGGGATCCGCGTCGACCGC
>JASGDX010000310.1:0-4339 GCA_047606985.1 Leucobacter sp.
GCCGGCCCCGACGTCCTCGCCGCGGCGGCGGATGTTGCGGCCGGCGGGCGCCGCCTCGCCGATCTCGACGCGGTGCTCGGCCCAGCTTCCCGGACCCGTCTCGCCGCTCGTGCGCTCCACGGCCACCACGGCGTCGGCCGCGGTGGGCACGGGCGCCCCGGTCATGATGCGCACGGCCTCCCCGGCGGCGAGCGGGGGGTCGTCGGCGCTGCCCGCGGCCACCTCACCCGTGACGCGCAGCGCGACCGGCCGCCCGGGGCCCGCCCCCGCGATGTCGGAGCTGCGCACCGCGTAGCCGTCCATCGCCGAGTTGTCCCACAGCGGCAGGGAGTGCTGCGCCGCGGCGTCGGCCGCGAGCGTGCGGCCGAGGGCCTCGTCCAGCGGCACCCGCTCGCTCGGCAGCCGGGGCGCCCTGGCCAGGATCCAGCCGAGGTGCTGCTCGGGGGTGACGGTCATCTCGTGTTGCTCCGGCGCATGCCCCCATGCTAGTCAAGAGGAATGTCACGCATCGCAGTCCGCCGCCGCGTCACCCGCATCACCGTGGGCGAGGGGCTCCGCCGCCGCTCCGACTACCTCGCCGCCGAGGAGCCGCTCGAGATCCGCGTCTTCGGGAAGCCGCTCGCCGTCACGATGCGCACACCCGGGCACGATGTCGAGCTCGCCGCGGGCTTCCTCGTCTCGGAGGGCGTGATCCACCGCGGCGACCACTTCGCGCGGGCGATCCACTGCGCCCCCGGGATCGGCGATGCCGATCCCGAACCCGCCCCCTCGGCCTCCTCGGCCCTCTCGGCCTCCTCGGCCTCCGCCGCCGACCTCCCCGCCCCCGCCCCGTCCCTGCGAATCGGGGACGGAAACGGTCGCTTCCCGCGGGCTGAGGCGACCGTTTCCGTCCCCGATTCGGCGAGTGCCGGGGGCGAGGGCGGGATCGGGGCCGGGGGCGGTGACGGGGTGGCTGCGGGTGCGGGCGGGCGCGGGGGCGGGGTGGCTGCGGGTGCGGGATCGACCCCGGGCCGGGGCAACACCTACAACGTGCTCGACGTCGCGCTCGCCCCGGGCGTCCCGCCGCCCGACCCGAGCCTCGAGCGCAGCTTCTACACGACCAGCTCGTGCGGACTCTGCGGCAAGGCGAGCATCGAGGCCGTGCACACGGCCTCCCGCTTCGCCGTCGCCGACGACCCGCTCGTGATCGCACCCGAGACACTGACCCGCTTCCCGGACGATCTGCGGGCCGCGCAGGCCGTCTTCGAGCGCACCGGTGGGCTGCACGCCGCCGCCCTCTTCGACGGCGGCACCGGCGAGATGCTGGTGCTGCGCGAGGACGTGGGGCGGCACAACGCCGTCGACAAGGTGGTGGGGTGGGCGCTCATGCACGACCGCCTGCCCGCCAGGGGCTGCGTGCTGATGGTGTCCGGACGGGCGAGCTTCGAGCTGACGCAGAAGGCGCTCATGGCGGGGATCCCGATGCTCGCCGCGGTGTCGGCGCCGTCCTCGCTGGCCGCCGAGCTGGCGAGCGAGGCCGGGATGACGCTCGTGGGGTTCTTGCGCGGTCAGTCGATGGTGGTCTACAGCCGGTCCGATCGCCTCGCCGTGCACTGCGGAGCGGCGGATGCGGCAACAGACGACGAGTGAGCGCGCAGATGCGGTGATACAGTCTCAGGCGTGACGCATTTCAGGATACGCGAGGCGGCGGGCCTGCTCGGGGTGAGCGATGACACCGTGCGCCGCTGGGTCTCCGAGGGTCTGCTCGAACAGGGCGCCGACGAGAACGGCGTGCAGACGGTGACCGGGCGCTCGCTCGCCGAGCGGCTGCAGCGACTCGCGCCCGAGGCCGGCGACGGCGACGGCGTCGTGAGCAGCGCCCGGAACCGCTTCACCGGCATCGTGACCGGCGTCGAGATCGAGGGCCTGGTGGCCGTGGTGGAGCTGCAGTGCGGTCCTAACCGCGTCGTCTCGCTCATGACGGCCGAGGCGGCCCGCGACCTCGACCTCGAGATCGGCTCCCGCGCCATGGCGTCCGTCAAGGCCACCCAGGTCGTCGTAGAGACGCGGCGTCCGGAAACGAGGAGAGCATGACTCGCATGGAAGCGCCGATCGAGCGTGGAATCGGCAGGATCGCGGTCGGGGCCGCGCTCGCGACCGGGTTGGCGATGGCGCTGCTCGGCTGCTCCGCCGGCCAGGGCACGGCCGACGAGCAGCCGAGCTCGAGCGGGAGCTCGGGGGCGACCGAGCAGACGATCAGCGGCGAGTTGACGATCTTCGCCGCGGCCTCGCTGCAGGCGGCGTTCGACGACCTCACCGCCGAGTTCGCGACCGAGAACCCCGGTGTGACGTTCGCGCCGACGGTATACGACGGCTCCTCGGTGCTCGTGACGCAGCTCCAGGGCGGTGCGCAGGCCGATCTGTTCGCCTCGGCCGACGAGGCGAACATGGCGAAGGCGGCCGACGCCGGCCTGCTGAGCGGCGACGCGGAGATGTTCGCCACGAACGAGCTCGTGATCGCCGTGGCCCCGGGCAACCCGCTCGGCATCGAGTCGCTCGCGGATCTCGCGAGGGCGGGCGAGAGCGGGGAGCCCCCGATCACGGTGATGTGCGCCGACGAGGTGCCGTGCGGCGCCGCGGCGCGCACCCTGCTCGAGCTGAACGATGTCGAGCTCACCCCGGCGAGCCAGGAGCAGAACGTGAGCGCGACGCTCGCGAAGGTCGTGGCGGGCGAGGCCGACGCGGGGCTCGTCTACCGCACCGACGTGCAGGGCTCCGACGGCGCGGTCGAGGCGGTCGAGATCGCCGGGGCCGACGAGCACCTCAACGTCTACCCGATCGCGGTGCTCGAGGGCGCCGACGCCCCCGAGGCGGCGCGGGCCTTCGTCGAGTTCGTGCGCTCGGATCGCGGACAGGCGGTGCTCGCCGGGTACGGCTTCGGGGCCCCGTGACCCCGAGCGCGGCGAGGCCCGCCGGGGCGGTGAATCCCGTGAGCGCTGCGAAGCCCGCGGGTGCGGCCGCGCTTGCCGCCGCGCCGCGGGCCGCCGCCGCGCTCTGGGTTCCGGCGGGGTTCGCCGTGCTGTTCCTGCTGCTGCCGCTCGTCGCGCTGCTGCTGCGCATCGAGTGGGCGGCGGTGCCCGCGATCCTCGTCTCCCCGCAGGCACTGAACGCGCTCGGCCTCTCGCTGCTCACGGCCGCGATCGCCACGCTGATCTGCGTGCTGCTCGGCGTGCCGCTGGCGGTGCAGCTCGCCTCGCTGCGGGGCTGGCCGGCGACGGTGCTGCGCGGCATCGTGACGATGCCGCTCGTGCTGCCGCCCCTCGTCGGCGGCATGGCGATGCTGATGCTGTTCGGGCGCGGCGGACTGCTGGGGGAGGCGCTGCTCGGGATCGGGATCCGGCTGCCCTTCACGACGCCGGCGGTCGTGCTGGCCCAGGTGTTCGTGGCGCTGCCGTTCCTGGTGATCTCGGTCGAGGGGGCGCTGCGCAGCGCCGATCCGGATCTGCCCGTCGTCGCCGAGGGCCTGGGCGCCCCGCCGCTCACGGTGCTGCGCCGCATCACTCTGCCGCTGGTCGCGCCTGCGCTCGTGTCGGGCGGCATCCTGAGCTTCACGCGGGCGCTCGGCGAGTTCGGCGCGACCGCCATGTTCGCGGGCAACGCCCCGGGCACGACGCAGACGATCCCCCTCGCCATCTACACGGCCTTCAACGGTGCCGGCGTGGGGCAGGACACGGCGCTCGCCCTCGCGCTGCTGCTCATCTGCATCGCCTTCGCGACGCTGCTGCTGAGGCTGCCGAGCCGGGAGGTGCGGGCGTGAGCGGGACCGGCCCGGGCGCGGGATCGGCATCGGCGCCGCTGGTGTTCGACGCCGAGGTGCGGCGCGGCGATTTCCGTCTGCACGCCGCCTTCGAGGTGGAGGCGGGGGAGACCGTGGGCGTCGTCGGCCCGAACGGCGCGGGCAAATCGACGCTGCTCGGTGCCATCGCGGGGGTGCTGCACCTCTCGGCGGGGCGTATCGCGATCGGCGATCGGGCGCTCGCGGCGGCTCCGGGCGCTGCTGCCGATGCCGGGCCGGGCCGGGATGCCGCGCCGGTTGGGGGATCGGACCTCGATCCGGGATCCCGTGCCCGGACGCACCGCAGCGTCTCGCTGCCGCGATCGCAGCGGGGGATCGGCCACCTCGACCAGAAGCCGCGGCTCTTCCCGCATCTCGACGCGGCGGAGAACATCGCCTTCGGGCTGCGGGCCGCCGGGATGCGGAGGCGCGAGGCGCGGGGCGTCGCGGCGGAGTGGCTGGAGCGCGTCGGCCTGGCGGGGCGCGATCGGGATCGGCCGGCCGCGTTCTCCGGCGGCCAGCAGC